>NZ_JBHUON010000005.1:0-52695 GCF_042686155.1 Mucilaginibacter antarcticus
CGCCGGTCTCCTTATCGGTAATGCTAAGCTTTTGCCCTGCAAAGTCCACATACAGCTTATCACCTGCTTTGTGATCCATATGCATGGTCGGGTTGACCCGAGCCTTCCACTGAGTATAATAGAAGCAAAACTGGCTGTACTGATAGCCATCAGGGAACTCTTTATAATACTCTCCCCATAATATATGGCGGTTTACACCGGTACGCTTAAGTTCTTTATCTACGTGTGGAAAGCACCGCAGCATAGATTGCATACGGCCTGTAGGAGGCATCTCCCTGCTTTTTCCAAAGAAGTCCTCCAGTTCCTTATCGTTCAGCGCGTCAACCTCCTCAAACGTAAAGCCACTATCCTTAAACGAGGCCAGGTACTTCTTAACGGTATTCCGGGACGTATCAGCCTGGGCAGCTATCGACATGATACTGCGCCCATTGGTGTACATCCTTATTATCTTTCTGATCTTACTCATGCTAATCGTAGTGTTGGCCATGCTTTTGGAGGTTATGTTAAACCTCGTAAAGATGGGTGCTTCTACAGCATTAGCTGATCGTTCGGGGTGGTCAATTTGGCCCGGAATGCCTGGTCAGTTTGCCCCGGAATGGGGTGGTCAATTTGACGCGGAATCAATGGTCACATTCCGCCGGAATCAGGTGGTCAATATCAGCGGTATATCCAGCCCAAGGGGTTCTCTTTAAAAGAAGAATATACCCATCAGCCCGAACTGGAAGATAATTACAGTTTAAAGTGGGACGGCGAATGGCAGATCACTTTCGAGGTTTTCCGCGATTTGGGTATCGCCTTTGCGGTGGTGATTATTATGATCTACATCCTGATCGTTGGCTGGTTCCAGAATTTTATCGTGCCGTTGGTGATGCTGGCTGCCATACCCCTATCCTTGATCGGTATCGTGTTGGGGCATTGGATGCTGCACGCTTATTTTACAGCCACTTCCATGATCGGCTTTATCGCCCTCGCGGGTGTCATGGTCAGGAATTCAGTCTTACTGATCGATTTTATCAATATTCGTCTAAGAGAAGGCATTCCGTTAAAGCAGGCCATTATTGAAGCCGGTGCGGTACGAACAACCCCAATTTTACTAACCGCAGGCGCAGTGGCCCTGGGGGCTGTGATCATTTTGTTTGACCCGATCTTCCAGGGATTGGCTATCTCGTTGATGGGCGGGACGATAACTTCCACCTTCCTAACGCTTATAGTTGTGCCTTTGCTGTACTTTAAAATGATGCGGAAAAATGGCATTGAATCTTTAAAATCTAAATCATGAAACTATTAGTAATAACATGTTTAAAAGAATATTTAAGTGATGTCGCTGAAATATTCAAACAGGGAAATATCGAGGTATTCAGCACTTCTGATATCATTGGTCACCGTAACGGTGCATCGCACAACATTTTGGAGGATTGGTTTGTAAGCGGAGGTGAAAAGGCCGAGTCGATCATCATCTTCACTTTCACGAGCGAGGAGAACGTTGCCATTGGGCTAAAGTTGGTCAAACAATATAATGAAACAACGAAGTCTGACTTCCCGATAAGAGCATTTATAATGCCGGTAGATCAATCTGTTTAACACTTAAAATCATAAATCATGAAAGAAAGAATAGTACGAGCCGTTGCCGGCACTATAGTATTAGTTAGCATCGGTCTTGCTTATTTTGTAAATATCCAATGGCTTTGGTTGGGTGTTTTTGTTGGCGCTAATCTTTTACAGTCATCCTTTACTAAATTCTGTCCGCTGGAAATGATATTGGATTATTTCGGTGTGAAGAGTAACAAAACTGTTTGAGCTTTACAAAAATTGTGTTGGTCTGAATGTAACCTTTGTTACACATGAAGCCCCTGGCCGTAGTTACCTTTGAAAAAGTACAATATGAAAAATAGGATATTTAATAACTGGTCATTTCCGCGTATCATTCGATTGATTATCGGAATAATAATAATTATTGACGCAATTTATTCCAAGGATGTTCTTATTGGGGTATTAGGATTTTTTTTTACTAGTATGGCTGTTTTTAGTCTTGGCTGTTGCGCGGTTGGCGGTTGTTATTCGCCAACAAAAAATGGTTTGGGAAGTGCTGAAAATGTCAACTATGACGAGGTCCATTAAAATAAAGTGGAAAATACGATAAGAGTATTAAAGACTAATTAAGAACATAAACAAAAAATGAACATATTTAAGCAATTATTCGGCAGTGCAGAAACTGTAGATTTGGGAAGCATTATTAAAGAAGGTGCATATTTGGTAGATGTAAGAACAGCGGGCGAATTTGCAGGCGGTCATGTCAAAGGTTCGGTGAATATCCCCTTAGACAGGGTCAATTATGACCTTGCCAAATTCAAGAATAAAAAGAACATCATTGTATTTTGTCAAAGTGGTGCCAGGGCCGGCCAGGCAAAAACGATACTTCAACAAAATGGATTTACAAACGTTGTGAACGGTGGAGGTTGGAATAGTGTAAGCCAGCTTGTAAAATAGGGCAATTAATATTTAATAATCGGGTTAAATAACTCTTTATCTTAGGTTGAATATACATTTTCAGCTAAATTAATAATATGGATATACTGCCCCAATTTGAATCAATATTTGAGCCTGCGCTGATGAAAGAAATTCAGGAATTTGGCGTATTGAAGCCTTTTAAGGAAGGCGACATCATTATGGATTATGGTAGGTATATTAAGATGATGCCTTTGGTTATCCGCGGATCATTAAAGGTGCTAAAAAAAGATGAGCGTGGTAAAGAGATCTTGCTGTATTACCTTTCCAGCAGTGAAAGTTGTTCTATGGCTTATAGCTGTTGCCTTGAGGCCAAAAAAAGTGAGGTAAAAGCTATTGCGGAAGAGGATGGTGAACTAATCGCTATCCCGCATGATAAACTGGACGAATGGCTGTGCAAATACCCCAGCTGGAAAAACTACATCATGCGCAGTTTTAATGAGCGGATGTCTGAACTTTTAAAATCTATCGAAAGCATCGCATTTCACAAACTGGACGACAGGTTGATTGCCTACCTCAAAGAAAAGCAGCGGGTTTCCGGTTCCAGCTTAATAAAAAGCTCTCATTACCAAATCGCGGATGAGCTTGCAACCTCCAGAGTGGTCATATCCCGACTACTTAAACAGCTGGAAAATGACGGAAAGATTCTGTTGTATAGAAATGAGATAAAACTCTTGAATGAGTTCGATCATTAGCGCAAATTAATTCCCACATGGTCACTTATTCTTAAAATAATTCCTCTGGTTTCTGATAATCCGGTATGACCTGAAGTGGCGTACCAGCATAAAATTTGCACTTTCATTATGCCTTCCTACGGTGCCGCACAGTTTATAAATATAGCCTGACTGAGTTTTACTTAAAGTTGGGCCATCCCACGCTGCTCTTCGGGCAAAAAGTTAGAGCATATCTTACAAGATTTGGATATTGATAAGCGTCATATATTTTACTGACCGTAATCATACCCTATCTGATCTATTGTCGGCACCTTGCCAAATATAAACCAGGATGTGCGCCGTATGAATTATCAATCAATTATAGAGAAAATAGAGGAATGATATCTATCGCTGAATAGTTCAAATAAAGGATGAAGGCAAAGCATAGTAGCCTTCGTAACCCCGAATAGGCAAATGGAAACAGAAAACAATCAATATGGAAGAAATACATCAATATGAAGTTAATCTTCAATGGAACCACGACAGGAAAGGTACTTTAAGCTCGTCGGATCTACCCCAACAGATCGAGGTGGTTACGCCGCCGGATTTTTATAAGGGCATCCCTGGATTTTGGTCACCTGAACACTTATTTGTGGCCTCAGTTGTCAGTTGTTTTATGACCACTTTTTTAGGTATCGCTGAAAACTCCAAACTGGAATGCACTAATCTCGAAATACAAGCGAGCGGTGTAGTAGACAAGGTAGAAGGCAAGTTCCAGGTAACAGAGATCATACTCAAACCGACCGCAACCATACCTTCTAATATGAGCACCGAAAAGGCAACACGGGTAATTGAAATGGCGGAGAAGAACTGCCTGATTGCCAATTCCGTCAAAACTATCATTCACCTGCAATCTAAGGTTGTTATGGCCCAGATCGCTTAAAAATTTACGTTATGGCCAAGCCCCATATACTTATTCTCGGTTGTAATTTTGCAGGCCTCACTACTGCAAGATATATTCATGCATCAGTAATGGATGAAGCGACTATTACCATTATTGATCGCAAATCTTTGCTCACTTTCGTGCCAAATATTCCTTTGCAGGTTTTAGCCAATATTAATCCGGCCATCGACCTCCAGTTCAAATTTATGTCGTTTTTAGAACACGACGGCAGCGATTTTATACAGGCCGAGGTGATCACTATAGATCCGGAAACCAACGTCGTTTTTTACCAGCCCAATGAAAGGCTTGGGCATCCGGTGCGTAAAATAAAATACGACTACTTGGTGATTGCATTAGGTAATCGCTTGGCTTATGATCAAATTGATGGCTTTGCAGAAAACGGGCATAGCGTTACCGATGTGTTTTTAGGGAACCGGTTGAGGAAATACCTGCATAACGAATACAAGGGCGGCCCCATTGCCATCAGTTCAGCCGTGTTTCACCAGGGGAAAAGCGATAAACTCCCTACTGGTCTGCCTGTGGCCCTGACCGCTTGCGAAGGCCCGCCAGTTGAAATGTCATTCTCACTGGCTCACTGGTTGGGAAAAAATCATAAAGGCACCGCTTCCACTATCTACCTATCTACACCGGCAAAAGTAATTGCCGAAGATGCAGGGGAAACCATTTTACATCAGTTGTTACCAATGATGCAAGGCATGGGCTATCATTATCAGGCAGAAACCCTGGGTATCAAAAAAGTTTATGGTGGGGGTATAGAGTTTAATGACGGAACGAGCCAGGAAGCAGAGTTAGCCATACTTTTCCCGGACTGGCAGCCGCATACTTTTTTAAAAGAAATGCCATTCACCGATGATCAGGGATTTGTAATTACTGACTTTTATATGCGAAATCCTGACTATAAAAACATATTCGCTGTGGGTGACGCAGCATCTATCACAGTTCCTAAGATCGGCTCGTTAGGGCACATGGAAGCCGAAGTTTTAGCCAATACATTAGCAAAAGACCTGGGAATAATTTCAGGCGACGTGAAACCTATGGAGTTTGAACTGCTTTGCATGGGAGATATGGGCGGTATAAAAGGCTTCTACATGCGCACGAACGAATGGTGGGGTGGAAAGGAAAGTCATTTGAAAATGGGTGTTACACCCTATGCCCTCAAAATGGGCTTTAAACAAATGTATTATACGCTGGAAGGGAAAATACCACATTGGGGCCTGGCACTAAGTGAGATCGTAGGCGATCACACTGTTTTATAGGGTTTGATCTATAATATAATCAAAGAAACAACATATCATTTTAACAAAAAACTTAATCATATGAAAAAGAACATGGGAATAACTGACAGGGTTTTAAGGGTTATCGCCGCTGTCGCCATAATTGTTTTATACTACACGAGCGTAATTTCAGGCATATTGGCTATAATTTTATTAATTGTTGCTGCCATATTTATAGTAACCAGCTTTATTAGCTTTTGTCCGTTGTATTATCCTTTCGGCATTAAAACCGTTAAAACGAATGCTCATTAATATGCTTTCTGTACATAAAAGTAAGAAACCGGCTTTCATATTCATTCCATTTACCGGGATTTTAGTCAATGCAATGTGATTACGATCATACTTCAAGTTGACTTGATCGACCTTCATCAGCAAGAGGTAATGTGACCAGCCAACCTTGAACTGTTCTGCGAAAACCGTTAATACACTTGCCAGCGGAAGGCCCTCTGCCTTCCTTTCGAATTGTGCAAACAGTGTTTGCACAATTCGCTCCCGGTAGCACAAATAGAACTGTTTGAAATAATCAAGGTTTCGTTTGGAAAAACCTTTCCCATAAGTAGCGGTCAACGATATATTGAGGTCTTTGACTACCGTTTCGGCGTAGCCGGCACGATCACTTCCTTGCTGTTCTTCTTCAACGATCATTTGACTAATGGTGTAATTCGTATAAAGCATGGTCGTGTTGACATTCCTGACGACTTGGGTTCGCGCATTTTCGATCAGTTCCCTGACTGACCGAAAAAGTTTATCATTGTTTATTGGTCCCATTGGCTTACTCTTTTAAGATGGTTCTTGGGTACGCCCTTACGACCTGCGGCTCTTTTTGGCTGCTGTTCGAATTTTTCTTTAAGCATGCTCATATCCTCGCTGATCTTTTTGAGTAAAACCCGCGCATAGATCTGGGTAGTGGCGATCTTGGTATGGCCCATCATTTTGCTGACCGTTTCGATAGGTACGTTATTGGCCAGGGTGATGGTCGTGGCGAACGTATGCCGGGCAACCCCAAAGGTGAGTTTCTTTTTGATGCCGATGATCTTGGCGACCTCTTTAAGGTGCATATTAACCTTTTGGTTGGTGATGGTCGGAAAGACTGTGCCCAAATAATTTGCCCTCGGGTTATCCTTATATTTTTCCATGAGCGCAAGTGCCGGAGCCAGCAAAGGAATATTGGTCGCCTCATTACTTTTCTGGCGGAAAAGCTTGAGCCATTTCCCGCCGTCCTCGCCGTTCACTACATTGCGCTCCGTCAAATTCATCAGATCAACAAAAGAAAGCCCGGTATAACAGGCATAGACAAAAAGGTCGCGGATCATGATCAGCGAGTCGGACGCGAACTCATGATTTTGGATAAGCGCCAGTTCTGCGGTCGACAGGAAAGCGGTCTCGACTTTCTTATAGCGGAATTTATAGCTTTTAAAAGGGTCTTTATTGATCCATTGCAGTTTGAATGCCAGGGTGGTCATTTTACGCAGGCGGATCAGGTGTTTCATCACCCCGTTGTTATTCAGTGGCTGGAAATGGTCTGCCGGTTTGTGGTTACGGAGATAGGTTTCGAAGTCGATGATGAATTTATAGTCGATCTCATGGATATGGATATCGCTCGTTTTCCGTTTCTCTTTCAAAAATTTTTCCAGGTAACGACGGGTAACTGCATAGTGTTTAAGTGTACTCCAGGTCAGTGCCGCCGAAGCAACTTCGTGATGATAGTCCATCAGTTTACTGAGGTTGTAGGTCTCTTCAATAGCTTCTCCGAGGAAATGAGACTTGAGCAGTTGCGGGCTGATCTCTTTGCCCGCGATCTGTAGTTGTTGGTAATAAGTGGTAATAGTGAATTTAACTTCTTCGAGATAGGCGTTTGTTTCTTTAGCATCCAGCGCTTTGACTTTCACGCTTCCACGACCATAATCCCAGCTTTCCACCTCGACCTGGTGCTTGAGGGCGATAAAGCATTTTTCTTTGTTGACAATGATACAGGCATAGACGTTTGTCCTGCCGTCCTTGTTAGCCTTTTGTTTTTTGATGGTGAAGTTGACACCAAATGACTGCGATGTTTTCATCTTTTAACAGTTTTTAAATGAATAAATGATTAATTAACATCCTGAGATCACCTAATTTTAGGTATCCGGATTTCAGGCTAAATCTGTTTTTTTGAGTTTTTTCCGATCTTTTTGAATTTACTCAAATAGCTGTATAACAAACAGTTAAGCCACTTTTGGATACCAAATGTAAAAAATGAAAACAGGTAGCCAGATTGGTATTCTACCAGGTGTACTTTTAAGGATTGAAAAGGATTGCAATAAAACAAAAAACCCTGTAAATCAACGATTTACAGGGTACAAATAAACGCCACTCGGTGCATTTGTGCGCCCACCTGGGCTCGAACCAGGGACCAAAAGATTATGAGTCTTCTACTCTAACCAACTGAGCTATAGGCGCGCAGAAATCTTGTTAAATTTCAGGCTGCAATGTTACAACTTTGTCTTCAATTTACAAAGCCCGATCTTAAGAAAATAACATATTTTTGATGACGGCTCTTTAAACCAGTTCGTTAAAACTCAATGGACCTATCATCTCAAAACCGTCGACAGGTGTTGCAAACATTAGGCATCGCCACGGGTGCAGCGCTGTTAAGCAATACAGTATCAGCCAAAAACGCCGTGCTTAAAGCAGGCCCTGCCTTTAAATACGCGCTAAATATGAGCACGATACGCGGCCACAGGCTGGGCTTTATAAAAGAGCTTGAGGTGGCAGCCAAAGCCGGCTTCACATCTGTGGAGATCTGGATAGATATCTTTCAAACCTACCTGAAAAATGGCGGCACAACCGCCGAAGCCAAAAAGATTATCAACGGACTGGGCCTTACTATAGAGAACGCCATTGGCTTTGCCAAGTGGATTGCAGATGATGACACCACCCGCAAGGCTGCGCTTAAACAACTGCAAACAGAAATGGACCAACTGGCACAGATAGACTGCCATCGGGTTGCTGCTCCGCCATTTGGCGCTACGGGCTTGCCCCTACTCAATTTGGATATTTTGGCCGACCGTTACCATGCTATCCTGAAAATGGGCGAACAAAGCGGCGTAATCCCTATGGTTGAAATGTGGGGAGGGTCTGAAAACCTGAAGACCATTAGCCAGGTGTTGTATGTCGCCGCTGCCAGTGGCAACAAGAATGCGCTGGTGCTGCTGGATTCGTTCCATATCTACAAGGGCGGTTCGAGTGTAGAGAGTCTGGCTCTGGTGAACAAAAACGCCATAAAGGTATTCCACGTTAATGATTATCCCGCGGGCATATCGCCTCAAAAAATATCAGAGCCCGATAGGATCTACACCGGCGATGGGGTTACACCGCTTAAACAAATATTGCAACTCATTAAAAATCCTGACCAACCTGTTGTACTTTCGCTGGAGGTATTCAACGAAAGCTATTACAAACAAGACGCGCTAACCGTAGCCAAAACCGGCTTAGCCAAAATGAAAGCGGTAACCGCTGGTATATAACTTATGAAACAGATAAAGAACATAATTTTTGATTACGGCAACGTAATATTCCACATAGATTTTAAAAAAGTAGCTCAAGCCTGGAAAGACCTTGGCATTACTAACGCTGACGAGTTTTACGGCCATCGCCAGCAGGACGATGTGTTTGACGCCCTTGAGCGCGGACAGATCAGCCCAGAAGCATTTTGCGACCGGATCCGTGAGCTGACCCACAAACCCGAGCTTACCGACCAGCAAATTAACAATGCCTGGAACGCCATATTTGTAGACATCCCGAAAGGTAATCACGAAGTGCTGCTAAAAGTTAAGGAAAAGTACCGCACCTTTTTGCTGAGCAACATCAACGCCATACATTACGATTATGTGCACGATTATCTGCAACGTGAGTATGATATAGCAGATAACTCGGGCTTTTTTGAAAAAACCTATTACTCGCACCTAATGGGTAAACGCAAGCCCGATGCCGAGATTTTTGAACAGGTACTTACCGAGAATAACCTTGACCCTGCCGAGACCTTATTTATTGACGATAGCCCACAGCACTTAGCTACCGCTAAAAAGCTTGGCCTGCAAACCTATTTGATGACGGCGCCTGATAATATTCAGCAATATTTTGAAACAAACGGGTTACTTTAATTTGCTATATTGCAGCATTACAAAACTGATTATGAAACCATTACCTATATTCGTCCTGGCACTATTGGCGCTTTGCTGCACGTCGTGCAGCAATAATGATATTAAAGATTTGTCGCGGCTTAACCCCGCATCAAACGAATATAAACAGGAGCTGGTTAAGATCATTGCCGAGCACGGCGACGAGCTGACCTTCACCTTCAATAAATACCTTACAACAGCAGGTAAAGATTATTTAGATGTGACGGTAGATGGCCGTGGCGGCCTGCATGCCAATGCCCTAATTTTGGTTACCAATTGGGCCAAATTGGAAGGTATTAGACGCACTAAAGGCATTGGCTACCGCGGCGCCGAGTTAAGGAACCTTCAAGTAGCCTTAATTGATGCTGACACCCACCCCGTTATGGTTTACCGCGGATTGGATAGCGTGGCAGATTAGTTATAGCTTTCTTCGCTGTTTTTCTCTTACAATCAGCCCCAGCTCGCGGCTCATTTGGCCTGCTATAGCAGTATTTTCTTGCGCACGGCGAAACAAGTACGGTAACACCGCTCTAATTGGGCCGTAAGGCACATATTTAGCCACGTTGTAGCCAGCGTCGGCAAGGTTAAAGCTCAGGTTATCGCTCATACCCAACAACTGCGAAAAGTACACATGCGGTGCTTTACGTTCTATGTCTTTTTTGGCCAGTAGCTCGGTCAACAGCTTGCAGCTGTCTTCGTTATGAGTCCCTGCTACAAAAGCAATACTGGTAATGTTATCTGTACAGTAATCTAAGGCAAGGTCATAGTCTTTGTCGCTATCCTCTTTAGTAGCTTGTATGGGCGACGGGTAGCCTCTTTCCTCGGCACGTTTACGCTCTTTTTCCATATAGGCGCCGCGCACCAGTTTGGCACCCAGTATAAACTTTTCTTTAACGGCTGCTTCGTTATCATCCATTAAAGAGTGTAACTTATCATGCCTGTAAAGTTGGTAGGTGTTATAAACTATGCACTGCTTTTCATTAAACCTGCGCATCATATCATGGGCAAGCATATCTATCGTGTCCTGTATCCAGGTTTCCTCTGCATCTATCATCACCGGTACGGCGGCAGCATAAGCTTTCTGGCAAATTGCCAGCACCCTGTCCTGCACCCTTTGCCATTCTTGCTGCTCAGCGTCGGTTAAAGTTACCCTGGCATCCAGCTTCTCCAGCAAACCAAAACGGCCTACGCCGGTAACTTTAAATACCGTAATGGGTATAGCTCTGTCTTTAGCAGCGCGTTTTATGGTGCGGATGATTTCGTCGCGGGTTTCGTCAAATACCAGTTCATCTTCTTCGCCCTCTACAGAGTAATCCAAAATGATACCCACCCCGCCCCTTTCCAGGCTTTTAACGGTGTCTTCGCATTCGCGGATAGTTTCCCCGCCGCAGAAATGTTTAAATATGGTGGCTTTGATGATGCCTTTAATCGGCAGGCCTATGTTAACCGCAAAATTGGTTATTGGAGGGCCTATCTTTACTAAAAAGTTTACGTTGATGATCTTGAACAACCAAAAGGCGCGGTTCAAATCTTTATTAGATGCATGGCGGAAAGCTATTTCCGTATTTTCAAAAGAAAGGCTTTGTTTGTCAGTCATATTATATTTCAGGGTTAATAGTTTTATTCGCTGCTCTTTAAGCTTAAGCGATGTGCTATTAACCGTGTAGCGTAGCGCAAAATTATAAAATGATAGTTAGATAACTCATTATTCTGCAATTAGTTTATTTTTGCTGCCCAGATGATAGAGTTTAAAGTAACGGGAGACTATATCCCCATGATTCAATTGTTAAAAGCAACTAACCTGGTATCAACAGGCGGTGAGGCGCAAATAGTGGTAGATGAGGGCGAAGTAACCTACAATGGCGAGGTTGACTACCGCAAACGGCTAAAGGTTAAGGCCGGCGACGTGGTGGAGTTTAGAGGTGAGACGATTAAAGTGATTTAACACATGATGAGTACAACAGATACTGAAACCTACACGGTTGACGCGATTATGGATACGATAGAAAGCAATAATTACCATATATATTTTGAAGATAGTTTAACAGCACTGCGCACGTTTGTAGCCAACGGCAACTACTCGCGTTTTTTTGTTTTAACTGATGAGAACACCGCTCAATACTGCCTGCCTTTATTGAGAGAGAAACTGGGCGACCCTGAAAACTTCGACCTGATAGAGATCCCTGCCGGCGAAGAAAGCAAAGATATTGACTTTTGCATAGGCGTTTGGAAAATGCTGATTGATTTTGGCGCCGATCGTCAGAGCTTATTAATTAACCTGGGTGGCGGCGTTATCAGCGATCTTGGTGGTTTTGCAGCTTCGACCTTTAAACGCGGTATTGATTTTGTGCATGTGCCAACTACCCTGCTGTCGCAAGTTGATGCTTCGGTTGGTGGCAAAACAGGTATTGATATTGATAGCATTAAAAATATCATCGGCACGTTTACGCAGCCCAAGGCGGTATTTATTGAGCAGCAGTTTTTAAAGACATTGCCTGCGCGCCAAATCCTATCCGGCAACGCCGAAATGTTAAAACATGGTTTGATATGCGATGAAGAATATTGGAACCTGCTAAAAACAAGCGATCTGGAAAATCCAACTGCAGCATTGGTGTATAAATCTGTACAGATCAAAAACAAAATTGTCCTTGAAGATCCGCACGAAAAAAATATCCGCAAAGCTTTAAACTTCGGGCATACAATCGGTCACGCTGTAGAAACATGGTCGTTGATCAACGATAAAGATTCGCTATCACATGGGGAAGCTATTGCTATCGGTATGATCTGCGAGGCGTACCTGGCCCACAAAAAAACAGGCCTAAGTGCTGCCGAACTGGAAGAGATTACCCGCACGCTTACTAACCTTTACCCACGCTACGAGCTTAAAATGGAGCATAGCGCAACGTTGCTAGAGTACATGCTTAAAGATAAGAAGAATCAAAACGGTAAAATTAACTGTACTTTGTTAAGTACCATCGGTCAGTTTAATATCGACAATGTTTGTACTAATGATGAGTTGTTAGAGGGTTTGAATTATTACGCCAGTTTGTAACGTAGCTTAAGTTTTAATCGCCAAACCGAATAAACTACCATCAATTGAGTATTTACAGTATAAAATTTGCTTAACATCAATTATTTTCAAATAATTAAAATAATCTATTGACAAATCAAATTTAACTGCTAAATTTACGGCGTAATAAAAAAACAGAAATGAAATTATCAACTGCATATTTTTTTGGTTACTATTTTTACTTTACAAAGTAAGAACCGGGACTGATATGCAATAACAAACATATAAAGAAACTTAAAAGTCCCGGCCAACCAGCCGGGACTTTTTGTTTTAATGCAATTATGAAGAAAGATAAACCAAGAGTAGCTATACAGGGCATCCGCGCTTCGTTTCACGAGGAGGCTGCTTTCAAGTATTTTGGCGACAAGATCCAGACTATTGAGTGCAACTCTTTTAAACGTACTTTTGACGCACTTGAGGCGGGCGAAGCCGATTATGTGGTAATGGCTATAGAGAACAGTATAGCAGGGAGCATTCTGCCAAACTATTCTTTACTGCTAAACTACAATTTCCCTGTTATTGGCGAGGTTTATTTGCCGATACAATTACATTTAATGGCGTTGCCGGGTGTAAGTTTTGATCAGATAAAATATGTAACCTCGCACCCTATCGCTATCCGTCAATGCATTGACTTTTTTGACGAATATCCGCACCTTAAGGTAGTTGAAAGCAGTGATACCGCGGCTTGTGCAAAACGCATCCACGATGAAAAATTGACTGATACTGTTGCTGTAGCCAACAGTTTAGCTGCCAAATTATATGGTTTGAATATTTTGGAGCGCAGGATAGAATCAAACAAGAAAAATTTTACCCGCTTTTTGATACTAACTACGCACGAAAATGCTACCAAGCAGCCATCTAACAAGGCATCGCTTTGTTTCCAGGTAAGCAATCAGGTTGGTGCTTTAGCCAAAGTGCTTAATATTTTTGCTAATCAGGGCGTTAATATGAGCAAAATACAGAGCATGCCAGTTTTAGGTAAACGCAACGAGTACAATTTTTATGTGGATGTTGAGTGGGAAGAAACCAAACAATACGATAGCGCGGTAAAACAGATTTTGAAATACACCCACAACTTTAACATCCTTGGCGAATATAAACGCTACGAAGATGAAAGTACTGAAAAGATGGCCGCACCGGTAAAGCCTGAGCGTAAGTACATCAGCATAAAAAAGAAAGAAATTAACACCGATAAATAGTTAACAACAAATATTAAGATACTACAACAACAATACAATGAAACTTAACTTAGACATCCAACCATTAAGCAGCTGGATAACCCCAGTAAATCAGCCGTTATTAATTGCCGGTCCGTGCAGTGCAGAAACTGAAGATCAGTTAGTAGCTACAGCTCATTTATTAAAAGCAACAGGCAAAGTTACTGCCCTACGTGCAGGTATCTGGAAACCACGTACCCGTCCGGGCGAGTTTGAAGGCATTGGCAGCATTGGCTTAGAGTGGTTAAAACGCGCTAAGGCAGAAACAGGCTTGCCTACGGCCGTTGAGGTTGCGACCGCAAAACACGTTGAAGAAGCGTTAGCAGCAGGTGTTGATATCCTTTGGGTAGGCGCACGTTCAACTGCTAACCCTTTTACCGTACAAGAAATTGCCGACGCTTTAAAAGGTGTTGATATACCGGTAATGGTTAAAAACCCGGTAAACCCTGACATTTCATTATGGATTGGCGCTTTAGAGCGTATTAACAATGCAGGTGTAAAAAAATTGGCTGCTATCCACCGCGGCTTTTCATCTTACGAGAAATCAGCTTTCCGTAACGAGCCAATGTGGGATATCGCTATCCACATGAAAACTTTGGCACCTCACCTGCCTATCATTTGTGATCCGAGCCACATCTCTGGCAACCGTGATCTGATCCCTTACATATCTCAAAAAGCGCTTGATCTTGATATGCAAGGTTTGATGATCGAGTCGCATATTGACCCGAGTGTAGCCTGGACAGATGCAAAACAACAAGTTACCCCGGCTGCTTTGGCAACTTTGGTTAGCAACTTAACGCTACGTAAACCAGAGACCAGCAACGCGCAGGTTAATGATAAACTAAGCGAGCTGCGTAGCAACATTGACAAAATTGATGATCTGTTGATCCAAAAAATTGCTGAGCGCATGACAATTGCCGAGCAAATTGGCACCTACAAAAAAGATAACAACATTACCATTTTACAGGTAAACCGTTGGGACGAAATCTTAACCAAAACTGTTAACTATGGCAAGGCTTTAAAATTGAATCCGGATTTTACCGAAAAATTGTTAGAGCTTATTCATACAGAGTCAATCCGCAGACAAACTGAAGTAATGAACGCAGGCCAGGCAGCAGCCCAGCAGGCAGAAAAATTGACGCACGTTTAATTTTTATAATGAGTCAGAATATTCTGCTTAGTAAAAAAAGCAAAACTGTTAACGGCGAGGTGCACCTTACCGGCTCAAAAAGCGAATGTAACCGTGCTTTGGTTATTGAGGCTTTAAGTGGCGACAAGGTGCGCGTTGAAAATATATCAGACGCTGCCGACGCGGTAACGTTATCAAAAGTATTGGGCCTGACTTTGCAAACCGTAGGTTACGAGTCATCGCCCATTACGCCTGAGCTTGATCATAAAATAGTAAACATTGGCCCTGCCGGTACAGCCATGCGGTTTTTAACAGCATACTATACCCTGCAGGACGACGAAGTTGTACTTACCGGCAGCGAGCGCATGAAACAAAGGCCGATAGGCATTTTGGTTGATGCCTTGCGTAAGCTAGGTGCAGAGATCAGTTATGAAGAGAATGAGGGCTACCCCCCTATCCGCATAAAAGGTAACATACAGCAGGCCACTAACAGCATCAGCATAAAAGGCAATATCAGCAGCCAGTATATTACTGCGCTGTTGCTAATTGCCCCTAAACTTGAGCAGGGTTTAGAGCTCCATATCGAGGGCGATTTAACCTCTCGGCCATACGTAGAGATGACTTTAGCCATGCTGAAACAGGCAGGTATTGAGCATGTATGGAACGATAACGTGATCAGCATTGCGCACCAAGAATTTAAGGAAACCGTTTTACCGGTCGAACCTGATTGGAGCGCGGCATCATACTGGTATGCTATTGCAGCACTTGCTGAAGATGCCGACCTGTTTTTACATGGCTTAACCGCGTATAGCTTACAGGGCGACAGCGTTATAGCCGAGATCATGGCAAACTTTGGTATAACATCGCAGTTTAGAGATGGTGGCGTGCATTTAAAGAAAGAAGCAAAAACGATAACCCGCAAAAACTTCGATCTTAAGAAATGCCCTGACCTTGCGCAAACGGTTGTTGTTGTATGCGCGGCTTTAGGGCACGAAGCTACCTTTACCGGCTTGGAAACTTTGAAGATCAAAGAAACCGACCGTGTTAAAGCATTGCAAAACGAGCTGGCCAAAATTGGTGTTAAACTGATAGAGGATAACGAAACCTACACGCTTGATTGCAGCGGCAAATTTATTCCAGACCGTATCTTTATTAATACTTACGACGACCACAGGATGGCTATGGCATTTGCCCCGCTGGCGCTGGTAGTACCCGAAATTGAGTTTGAAGACGCACCGGTAGTAGAAAAATCATACCCCGCTTTCTGGACTGATCTGGAAAAAGTTGGCTTTGACGTAAAGGAGGTGTAGACCCCTCCCAACCCTCCCCGGTAGGGAGGGCTTTTAGATAAATTGACAAATTAATATAAGTCTCCCCTACCGGGGGAGATTTAAAGGGGGCTTTATGGCAGGCAATTCATTCGGACAATTATTCAGGATAACCACATTTGGCGAGTCGCATGGCGAAGCTATAGGCGTAATTATTGACGGTTGCCCGTCCCAGTTGCCGGTGGATATGGAGTACATTCAAGGCGAATTGGATAAACGTAAACCCGGCCAGTCTAAAATTACCACACAACGTAAAGAGAGCGATACCGTGCGCATCCTTTCGGGCGTGTTTGAGGGCAAAACTACCGGTACGCCTATCATGATGCTGATACCGAATGAAGATCAGCGCAGTAAGGATTACAACCACAATACAGACGTATTCCGCCCATCGCATGCCGACTATACTTATCAAACTAAGTATGGCATCCGTGATCACCGTGGTGGCGGACGCTCATCCGCACGCGAAACCGCGGCGCGGGTTGCGGCAGGTGCTTTAGCCAAACTATTTTTAAAGACCCAGGGAATTGAAATTGTTGCCCACGTAAGCAGCGTAGGCAAGATTAATGCCCCTAATGTAGAGATCAAAACCGCTCAGGAATTTATTGCTCAACGCGAACTTAATATTGTACGCTGCGCGGATCCGGCGACGGCCGAAGAAATGATTGAGTTTATTGACTCGGTACGATTGGATGGCGATACTGTCGGCGGTAAGGTGAGCTGCCATATACTTAACTGCCCGGTTGGCTTAGGCGAACCCGTTTTTGATAAACTACACGCCGAATTAGGCAAAGCTATGTTAAGCATTAATGCCGTGCACGGTTTTGAATTTGGATCAGGCTTTGAAGGTAGCGAAATGCGCGGATCAGAACATAACGACATCTTTGTTAAAACGCATTTAGGCGACGTTAAAACCATTACTAACTACTCGGGCGGTATACAAGGTGGCATCAGCAATGGCATGCCTATAGACCTTAAAGTAGCCTTTAAACCGGTTGCTACCATTATGCATAACCAGGCAACTGTCGACGCAAACGGAGATGCCGCCGAAATATCAGGTAAGGGCCGTCATGATCCTTGCGTGGTGCCACGTGCTGTACCTATTGTTGAAGCTATGGCTGCGCTGGTTATTGCAGATCATTGGTTGAGAAATAGGAATACGCAATTGCCGCTGTAACCGTAATTTACATGAAGAAAGCGCTGATATTAGATCTCGACAATACAATTTATCCGGTAAGTTCAATTGCTGATAATCTGTTTGCGCAATTCTTCAATATGCTTGATCAGGATCCTGATATTGATTCGTCCTTAATTCATGCAGCAAAATTTGAAATTGCCCGCAGACCATTTCAGCAAGTGGCTGATGATTTTAACTTTAGCACCGAACTTAAAAACAAAGGCATCCAACTTTTAAAGAGCATTACTTATAATGAACCGATGCAGCCTTATGGCGACTATCATCATATCCAAAAAATTGATCTCCCAAAATTCCTGGTTACTACGGGCTTTACCAACCTGCAAAATAGCAAGGTAAAGCAATTGGGGTTAACTAAAGATTTTAAAGAAATACACATCGTCGACCCAGAAATAAGTCCAAAAACTAAAAAGGATGTTTTTAAAGAGCTGATGGGAAAGTATAACTATACCCCTGCCGACCTGTTGGTTATTGGCGACGACCCCCAATCTGAAATTAAAGCCGCACAGGCCCTGGATATCGACACCTTTTTATACGACCTAAACAACCACCATCCCGATGCCACCAGCACAAATCGCGGCAATAATATGGAGCAGGTTTTAAGGTTAATTTAAATTATTCCGACTCAACACTTTATACCCTGTTATTTCGAACGGCGTATGATAATATTTTGTCGCCCTAAATTATTTTCAATTTGGGTTACCTTTAAGATCAAAAAGTATAAAGATTAGGGCCTAAACTAAAAACAATCCTATAATTTATAGCTTATCATGCTATCTTATACCTTCAACCTATACCGAAACGCTTACACAGGCCTCTCAAAAAACAGCTGGTACTTGGGTGTTGTAATGCTCATCAATCGCAGCGGTACAATGGTGGTGCCGTTTTTAAGCATTTACTGTATCCAGCAATTACATTTTAGCATTGTACAGGCAGGCATTATTATGGCGCTGTTTGGTGCTGGGGCATTAGCAGGTGCTTTTTTAGGTGGCAAGCTGGTTGATAAGATTGGATTTTATGATTTGCAGGTTGGCGCGTTGCTAAGCGGTGGGCTATTTTTATGTTGATTGGCTTCCTTCACAGTTTTGCCATCCTGGCAATCGGCACGTTTGTGTTAAGCTTGTGTAACGAATCGTTCAGACCCGCAAACTCTACTGCGGTTGCGCACTATAGTGATGGCACTAATCAAACCCGCTCCTACTCTTTAAACCGCCTGGCTATTAACCTGGGTTGGGCCGTTGGCGGTGGCTTGGGTGGCTTTTTGGCGTCAGTTAATTATCATTTATTGTTTTGGGTTGATGGGTGCAGCAACATATTGGCTGCCATATTATTACTTACGCTGATGCGACGCTCCTCGGTTAAAAAGACCATTAAAAAGCCGGATACAACGATCGTAAAAACATCAGCTTATAAAGACAAAACTTACCTGTTGTTTATTGTATTTGCCACTATGTTTGCCATGTGCTTTTACCAGTTCATGATCATGCAGCCCGTATTCTTTAAAATAGACTGGCATTTTAGCGAGCGTTTTATCGGTTTCCTGATGGCATTGAACGGTTTGCTTATAGTTGCCATAGAAATGGTTATGATACACAAATTGGAAGGTAAACGCCCGGGCTTGGTATACATTTATTGCGGTGTGGCCTTGGGTAGCATAGGTTATGTGTTGCTAAATATACTGCCGCCATCCATGACAACTGCAGTGATCGTAGTATTGCTGATTACTTTTAGCGAGATGTTTGCTATGCCGTTTATGAACGCCTTTTGGATAAACCGCACAACACCTCATAATCGCGGCGAATATGCCGCACTTTACAGCATGTCATGGTCGGCAGCACAAATTATTGCGCCCTTTTTTGGCAGTAATTTAATTTACTATGGTGGCTTTGAGCTGCTTTGGTGGGTATTGGGCGGCGTGAGTTTTCTAAGCGCTGTGGGGTATTATTTTATGCACCTGGCAGACAAACGGCAGGCGGTAATTCACTCGGTATAATTAGCCTTATTTATCCTCTAGCCAATAAATAGTATCCAGAAATACACCATTGCTGGTAGCTACATCGGCTTTAACGCGCTCAAGTTCGGCTTTAAGGTCAGCCTCCGGCAAATCAGCCTTTACGGTGTGATGAAAAATCACGTATCCTGTTTTGCTGTTTATAAATTTGAAATGTTTTGTTTCGGGTTTCATACAAAGGTTTGTGTATAAGGTCAACGCTGTTACCGCCGGATTGTTTTCTACTTATTGGTTATCGTCCTTTATGTTGTACACCAAAACAACAATCAAGGCGCCTAATAAAGCAATCAACCCGAACGACCACCGTAAGCCTGCCACCTGCGCTATAAAGCCAATAAAAGGCGGCACAAGCAAAAACCCAAGGTAACCAATTGATGAGATAGACGCCAAAGCAGTACCACTGCTCATGGTGGTAGACCGGCCCGCCATCTGGAAAACCATTGGCACAACACAGGCCACCCCTAAGCCAACCATCACAAAACCAGTTAAAGCCGGGATTGGATAAGGAAATAATGCCGCGAGCAACAGTCCGCAAAAAATAAAAATGCCGCTGTACCTGAGCAATGCTTTTATTCCAAAACGGTTAACTACGGCATCGCCAACAAAACGCCCTACGGTCATGGCAATCATATAGGCCACAAAGCCTTGCGTTGCCTTTGCTTTAGGTACAAATACGGCTTTTTCAAAATAGATACCGCTCCAGTCATACATCGTATTCTCGCAAGCCATGCAGGCAAAGCATATCAGCGCGAAGATGATGAGCGGTTTCTCGGGCAGGGTGAAAAACTTCTTTTTAGGTTGGGGGACCGGCGCTTCATAGATGGTACTTTTTATAAACCATACAGATATAGCTATTAACGCGATGCTAACCCAAAGCAGGTGTAAGGCTGTGCTTATGTTATGATAAACCATAAAATATCCGCAGGCAGCCCCGGCGAAGCCTGCCAGGCTCCATATGCCATGAAAGTTTGCCATGATAGACCTATTATACAAAGCCTGCACCGCTACGGCCTGCGCATTGGTCGAAATATTGAATAAATTGCGCGATACGCCGAAACAAAATAGCGCCAAACATAATTGCCAAACACTTTCAGAAAAACCAATAAAGGCCAGCACCACGCTGAAAAACAATCCGCCAAAAAACATAATACGGCGGCTGCTATACTTACTTAAAAGCTGCCCGGTAATTGGCAAAGTGACAAGCAACCCAATAGGCATTGCGAAGAGTATCCCACCCAATTGAGCCTCATTTAAATGCAGTTTGCCTTGTATAGTAGGTATCCGCGACGCCCAGGACGCGTAGCCAAATCCCGACAGAAAAAAGAAGACCATGTTGGCAATTCTGAGCTGTCTTGGTGTACGTGAGGCCGATGTTTGAGTTAGCGTTGTCAAGCTGCAAATTTACGCACAAATGTTGCTCCGTTAAAATAACCTTCCTTTTTACACTCTCTTGCGCCTAAAATAAAGCGCGCTTAAAATATAAAGGCAAACCAAGCCAAGCATGAAGCCTGCAATAACGTCCGTAAACCAATGCGCGCCTAAATACACGCGCGAATATGGTACCGTGAAAATCAGAAATAAGCACAGCGCTACCACGGGTATTTTAACATACTTAGGGATATTTTTGATCACAAACATTAGTAGGGTTAAATAGCCAAAGAACACTACATAAAACAGCACATGCCCGCTCGGGAAGCTTTGCTGCTGGGTTTTGAGCATAATCTTTACCAACGGTTCTGACGGCCGCGGCCGGTTTATAAAAAACTTTACGAGGGTGCTTACCAATCCTGAAAGTGAGGTTAGCGCAATAAAAAGCGCTTCCGTTTTATACTTAAAAATCAAAAATATAATAGCCACAGCCGCTATCATAATCGGCGTATTTGGCATATAGCCGGGCCAGCTGATGGCTTTCATCAACCAATCCAGCGTAGGGTTGTGATAACGTTGCACCCTTACAGAAAACGCATGGTCTATCACCGAATCGGGAAAGAAAAATACAAATACGGTTAGCAGCACAAAACCCAATGCTATGGCACCTATTAAATATTGCATTATTTTACGCCTTTTACTTATGGCAGAGGTCTTCATAGAAATTAAACTTTGTTTACATCAAAAATCAAGCTTCAAAAAGCCAACATTAACACAGATAACAACAATAACACTTTTATAACTAATATTTAATTTTTATAATTATTTTTGAGGAATTAAGTTATATTATGGCATATCCCTTTTATAACTAAATTAAAAGATTAATAACATATATGGCTAAAAGAACAGATTTTGTTTATTCTGAGGTTTCAGAACCACATCGCGTACGGACTAAAAAAATTTTAAAGCAATTTCCTGGTTTACGTAACCTGATAGGCAAAAACCCCAATACGATATTTGCAATTATTGGACTGGTAGCTTTCCAGGTAGTACTTGCCTGGTTCCTTCGCGACCAATCGTGGTGGTTAGTATTTGGTGCCGCTTATCTGCTTGGTGCTTTTGCAGATCACGCTTTGTTTGTAATGATACATGAGTGTGCACACCAATTGTTGTTTAAAAACCGCTCGGCAAACCGTTGGGCAGGCATGTTTGCCAATATGCCGCAAATTTTTCCAAGTTCTATCTCGTTTGAACGTTATCATATTAAACACCACTCTTTTCAGGGTGTGCATGAGTTAGATGCTGATTTGCCAAACCGTTGGGAAGCTAAATTAATCAACAACTCCTTTTTAGGTAAAGCGTTGTGGTTATTATTCTACCCGGTTTTCCAGATTTTCCGTTTGTCAAGATTAAGAGAGATCCAAACATTTGATATCTGGATACTGGCAAACATATTGGTGCAGGTAGCATTTACCGCAGCCATCTATTACTTTATGGGCTGGCACGCGTTAGCATTCTTGCTATTAAGCTTCTCTTTCTCGGTTGGCTTACACCCACTTGGCGCACGCTGGATCCAGGAGCATTACCTTACGCACAGTGTTGAGCAAGAAACTTACAGCTATTATGGTGGTTTAAACACGGTGGCTTTTAACGTAGGCTACCATAATGAGCACCATGACTTTCCTTCTATCCCTTGGAATAAATTACCGGAGATAAAAAAAACGGCCCCAGAGCATTACGAAACTTTGTACTACCATACGTCATGGACCAAGCTATTCTTCCGCTTTTTGTTTGATAAAGAAATATCGCTATTTAACCGTATCCTACGCAGAGAGCGCGGTAAAGTCGCCCTTACTGACGTATCAAAACCAGATGCTGAGATGCCCGTAAATGTATAATACAGAGGCCCCGATTTAGGGGCCTTTGTTGTTTAGACGATAAGTATTATATTGCATTGTATTAAGTCCGCATGTCATCAGAAGAGAATAAAGTAAAAACCGAAAAACCTAAACAGATCATTTTGGTAAATGAGTCTGACGACGAACGTCTGATAAAGAAATTAAACCGGCCCGACATTGAAAAATTTCGCGCTTTTACTCAAATGCTGCGTACCAACGCGATGCTGAAACAAGCCAGAATAACCCATAAATAACCGATGGACGTATTTGACGATGAGATACTGGACCTTTGGCAATCCTTAAGCACTTATAATGTTCGTTACATCATGGTGGGCGGCTTTGCCACATTTTTAAATGGCTTTGAACGCACTACCAATGATTTGGATATTTGGCTAGAAGACACAGTTGTTAATCGTCAAAATTTACGAAAAAGTTTAAACGCTTTAGATTACCCTGATTACCCCGCCATAGAAACAATGCAGTTTGTAGCTGGATGGAGTAGTTTGCGAATGGGGCAAAACATTGAATTGGATATCATGACTGAAATGAAGGGGCTGGAAAATTTGACTTTTGACGAATGTTTGAACCAGGCTTCAATAGCTGACATCAATGGCATCATAATTCCTTTTTTGCATATTAACCAACTCATCTCTAATAAAAAGGCAGTAAATCGCCTAAAAGATCAAATAGATGTAATTGAACTGGAAAAGATCAAACACTTGCGCAATCAAAGCCCGTCGTAATAATATCCCAACCGCCACGTTATATTAGTTAACTATTTTTGCAGAAACTGTAAGTCCCCCGAATGAGTCGCGCTAAAAAATTAAATATTCTCGTCCCTGCTGTTTTTCTGTTGTTTGTTGGGGCTTATGCAAGGCATCGCCACGTGGTCAATCAAATTATTATCACCGGCACTTTGCAAGTTAAAGAGATGAATGAGATCTCTGGTATAGCGGCATCGTCTATCAATAAAAACATATTTTACGTGCACAATGACAGTGGCGACACCAGCAGGTTTTTCGCTATATCGTCAGCTGGTAAGCTTCTTAGTACAATTTATTACAATGGCGATCCTACGGAAGGTAAGGGGGTAAACGACGTAGAGGATATTGCTGTCGGCCCCGGCCCTGATAGCAAAAAGAGTTATGTTTATTTAGGCGACATTGGAGATAATGGGTCAGTCAGACCCTGCATAAATATTTACCGCCTGGCCGAACAAGCTGCATCGATAAAGGAGAAAAATGTGAATAGCACTGCCACCGCGATGCATTTAAAATACCCTGACGGACCGGATGATGCCGAAGCTATGATGATAGACCCGCTGGAAAAGCTGATCTACATTATCACTAAAAGATCCGACTCGGTAAGTGTTTTTACCACCCCGCTTGCTTTTAAAAGCAAGGATACGGTGGTGATGACATTCAGAACCAAACTCTTTTTTAAGGGATTCAAACCCTTTAACTGGATAACCGCTGCCGATATATCTAAAGACGGTAAACAGGTGTTGGTAAAAAGCTACGAGAAGATTTACCATTGGACACGCGATGGGAAAGAATCAATATGGCAAACCTTAAAACGGATGCCGCAAGAACCGAACTATCAGCAAGAAAAACAAGGCGAGGCTATTGGTTTTGGCGCTGATGGCAGCAAATTTTACACCGTAAGCGAGGGTGTTTTTGCACCCATATATGCTTACAAAACTCATTAACACTATCTGCTTTCTTTCAATTATATTTATGTAATTTAGGGTTAATTAAACGCTGAATAATGAAAAGAAAAATATTTATTACCGCTATGCTGTTAAGCGCTGCGATGATTTGCTTTGCCGCCCTTGCCGACCTTACCGGAAAATGGAAAGGCAACATAAAAATGAGCGATGGGACTAATTTCCCTGTTACTTACCAGTTTAAAGCTGACGGCGAAAAACTTACCGGCACCGTTGTAACCCCACAAGATGAGCTGGAGATATATGACGGTAAGATAAAAGACAAAGACTTTACTTTTAAGGTTGATGTTAACGATAATGCTGTGCCTTGCGAGGGCAAATTTTATGGCGACTCTGTTGTTGTATCGGCCTTGCTAAACGGCGCCAAGTTAAAATCGACATTGAAACGGGTCGTAGCTAAACAATAGCTTGACATTAATGCAACCTATAATTAATAATATCAGATAACTTTAAGTTAACTTATTGGTTATTTAACAGGTTGATAATTTTCTGTTTACAAGGGCTGAGTAATTTTAAATAAAACTACTTAGCATTATGAAAACAAAAGTTTTAACAACCGCCGCACTGGTATTATGTAGTTTAGTGGTATGCTTTGCTGCTGCCGCAGGTTTAAACGGTAAATGGACCGGATCGGTTATGATTAACCGTGAAGACGAGATTGACTTGGTTTACAACTTTAAGGTTAACGGAGAAAAGCTTTCGGGTACGGTAGAGTCGCCGGGTGGAAATGAGTTGGCAATTGCTGATGGCATATTGGCCGGTAACGAGTTTGCCTTTACAGTTAAAGCCGGTAAGTACATTATCTATCATACCGGTAAATATTACAAAGACTCGGTAACGGTTACTGCCAACGTTGAAGGCAAGGCACTACATGCAACTTTAAAGCGCAACAACAAATAGTTATCCATCAATTTAAATAAAATACGGGCTAGCACTTAATTAGTGCTGGCCTTTTTGTTTAACCGATGTTACGGAGCGATGACACGGGTACGTGTTATTTTACTTTAAGCTTACGCCGGGTCGAAAGCAGAAAATTAAATTTGCCCCCATGAAAATACAGATCTGGAGTGATGTAATGTGCCCGTTTTGCTACATAGGCAAACGCAGGTTTGAACTGGCTTTACAACAATTTGAGCATAAAGATGCCATTGAGATTGAATGGAAAAGCTTTCAGTTAAACCCCAATCTGGTTACTGATACCACCATAAATATCAACCAATACCTGGCAGATATCAAGGGCATTACTTTAGATCATGCTAAACAGATGAATGAGCAGGTAACCCAAATGGCTGCCCAGGTTGGCTTGGCTTACGATTTTGATAGAGCCATTGTTGCTAATAGTTTCGATGCGCACCGTTTTGCGCACCTTGCGAAACAAAACAGCCTTGGCAATGAAGTTGAAGAAGCCTTGTTCAACGCTTACTTTACGCAAGGTAAAAACATATCAGACCACGATACTTTGGCTGAATTGGGCAAACAAATTGGCTTGGATAAAGCAGAAGTATATCACACGCTTAGCGGCAATAAATACGCCGTTAACGTACAGCAAGACATTGCGCAGGCGCAGCAACTAGGCGTACGTGGTGTCCCGTTTTTTGTGATGGATAATAAATACGGTATATCAGGTGCACAGGAAGTACCTACCTTTGTGCAAACTATTGAAAAAGCTTATACCGAATGGGTAGCAGCTAACCCGCAAACCAAACCTGAGGTTATTGAAGGCGACAGCTGCGAACCAGGCGGCAGCTGTTAATATGTTGCGCTCCAAGGCGGATGATCTTATAAGCTGGCCATTAACCTGTCATTTTGTGACTTTGAGCTAACACAAACAAATGTACATTTGGCATGTTAATCATTTGATTAATTTTATAGGGAACAACTAAGTGCTTTATTAACTTTTTACACAAAACAGTCAGGAATTATCTTGCATATTGATACCTTTACCACAATTAATGGACACCGAAATAAGCACCACTCCTCCACTCAAAAAGGCTAGAAAAGGCAAAATCAGTGTTTTTTTAGTAAGTCTTTATAATATACACAAGTTTATTATCCGGTTTTTTAAGGAAGCATTTGTGCAACCTTTTGAATTTAAAGAGATAGTAAGGCAGTGTTATGAGGTTGGTGTGCGCTCATTTACGCTGATAACTTTGACCGGTTTTATCGTAGGGTTGATATTCACCAAACAATCTCGCCCTTCATTGGGGCAGTTTGGGGCTACGTCATGGCTGCCATCATTGGTTTCGATAGCTATTATGCGTGCCCTGGCACCATTGGTTACTGCGCTAATTGCTGCCGGCAAGGTTGGCTCAAGCATAGGCGCCGAGCTTGGCTCAATGCGCGTTACCGAACAGATTGACGCCATGGAAGTATCGGGCACCAAGCCCTTTAAATTTTTGGTATGTACCCGCGTTATTGCCACTACCCTAACCATACCCATATTAGCTACCTATACCGCTTTCGTTGCTATGTTTGGTGGATACATTAATGTAGCGGTTAACGAGGGAACCAGTTTAAACACTTTTGTACAAGGCTTTTTTGACCCCTTGACGTTTACAGATTTCACCTCATCGCTGGCTAAGTCCATAGTTTTTGGTTTTACTATAGGTATTGTAGGCTCATACCAGGGCTATTACTCTACCAAAGGAACTGAAGGTGTAGGTAAAGCAGCCAATGGCGCAGTGGTAACGGCTATGTTTTTAATATTTATTGAAGAGATTGTTATTGTACAAATAACCAGTTGGTTTAGATAAGATATAGCACATGCACAAACCAAAGGCACCCATAGATTACAATAACCCGGTTATCACAATCAAAGGCTTAAAAAAATCCTTTGACGATTACCACGTGCTGCGCGGTGTCGACCTTGAACTTTTTCAGGGCGAAAACCTGGTTGTATTGGGCAGATCAGGCACCGGTAAATCGGTGTTGATAAAGGTGATATCTGGCCTGTTGGATGCCGACGCTGGTTCTGTAAATGTATTGGGCCAGAATATTGACCACATAAGTGAGGAAGAACTGCAAAAGCTTCGTATCCGCATAGGTTTTTCGTTTCAAAACAGCGCGTTGTACGATAGTATGACGGTTCGTAAAAATCTGGAGTTTCCGCTGGTACGTAACCGTAAGGGAATTACAAAAGGCGAAATAGACGACGCGGTTGAAAGCGTACTTGAAGCAGTTGGCTTAAGCCAAACTATCAACCAAATGCCGTCAGAATTATCGGGCGGACAGCGTAAGCGAATTGGCATTGCCCGCACGTTGATATTAAACCCCGAGATTATGTTATATGATGAGCCTACAGCGGGGCTTGATCCTATAACGTGTATAGAAATCAATGAACTGATTAACGAGGTGCAAGAAAAATATAAAACGTCGTCCATCATCATTACGCATGATCTTACCTGTGCTAAGCAAACCGGCGACCGCATAGCCATGTTGCTTGACGGGCAGTTTCAGCGCCAGGGTACGTTTGATGAAGTTTTTGATACAAATGATGCAAGGGTAAAACCATTTTTTGATTACAATTTTATAAAATAGATTTACAACAATATTACAATGGATACAACAGAAAATAAACGCGCGATAAAGGTGGGCCTATTTTTAGGCCTGGGCCTCATCGTATTTATCGTTGGCGTTTTCACGTTGGGCAGTCAGTCTAAAACTTTCTCAAAAAGCATACACATCAGCGCGGTGTTTGATGACGTTTCCGGATTGAAAACCGGTAACAGCGTTTGGTTTTCGGGTGTTAAAGTGGGCAGCATCAGCAAGATACGTTTTATCGGCCCCGGCCAGGTAGACGTAGGCATGAGCATTGACGAAAAGTCGCAGCAATATGTTCACCGTAATGCAGGCGTGCACATGGGGTCAGACGGTTTAATAGGTAACAAAATTATTGTTATTGATGGCGGTAGCCCACAGGCACCAATCATTCAGGAAGGCGATGTATTACAAACCGAAAAAATAACCTCAACCGATGATATGCTAAAAGTACTGCAGCAAAACAACCAAAACCTTTTATCAATAACCGGCGACTTTAAACTTTTAAGCCGCAAGATATTAAAAGGCGAGGGCACGGTAGGTACATTGATGGCCGATAGCGTTGTAGGTAACCAGTTTAAAAACGCTATGAGTAACTTTGAAAAAAGCAGCCAGAGTGCAGCCCGTTTAGCGGCGCAATTAGAGCGTTTTACCACGAAAATGAACAGCAAAGGCGGCCTTGCAGACAAGTTACTAACCGATACAGCAACTTTCGCGTCTATTAGATCTGCAGCTACTAAATTAGAGCAAGCCGCTAACAGCGGTGCAGATGCAGCCCAAAGTTTAAAAACAGCTACAGACAAATTTAACCGTACAGATAACGCAATCGGCGTATTGTTAAATGACCAGGAAACCGCAGCCAAATTAAAAAGCACCGTTGGCAATTTACAACAGGCATCGGTTAAAGCAAATGATGACCTGGAAGCTCTACAACACAACTTTTTCCTTAAAGGCTTTTTTAAAGACAAAGCAAAAGCTAAGGCCGACAGCATTAAGAAAGCTAATAAGAACTAGAGCAGGATTGAAAGATCAAAATATTTTTTTAAGCCGATGAGTTCAACTCATCGGCTTTTTTTGTAAAGTGCTGTAATCCTGCAGTAGTTAAGTCCTGTGGATCTTAGTTGAAACAAGTTTTAATTTCATAGGTTAATATAATGTTACCCCATTTAGGGCGACATTAAACTTAACCACAATGACGACCGAAAAATCAACGACAGACAGCGAGGCTTCAGTTAAAAAGCCTGAAGATAAAACTGCTATCGAAGTCCATACAGATTATCCCCTCAGCGAAAAGGACGAAGTAAAAAAGGCCGAAGAAAACTTACAGCAAGCCCAGAAAAAGTCCGACAAGTAAATTTTATACCAACGCTGGTTGCAAAACCATTTTGCATTGTAAATTAGCAGGATGAAGAATTTACTATTGCTTGTTCTGGCTTCGCTAGTTCTGGCATCATGTGGCGCATCTATAACACCCGAAACCTTGCACGGCAAGTGGAAATATACCAGGGTGCGTAATCCAAAAGCCAGTCCGCCGGATAGTGTAAGCTCAGTTACTTTAGGCATTGAGAAGCCTTATATCGAGTTTACAAACAAAGACAGCCTGATTATCCATTGGGACGGCCGGGTGCTGTCGCATGGCACGTATAAGCTGGAGGGGCGCAATATTATCTACAAAGAAGTTCTGGCAGATAACAGCACTCGCGAGTTTCCGTTTTACATCGAGAACGTAGACGGCAAACAAATGATGTTTACTACTAAAGGCGAAGATGGATCAGAAGTTACAGCGGTTAAACAATAACAATATGAGTCACTCAGAAAATCAACAGATCAATCCAATATTTCCAAAAGGCCAGCCCGTTCCTGCCGAATATTTTACAGGTGAGGCATGGTTAACCCCATTAGTGCCGCTTGATTCGGTTTTCAATACCGTTATAGGCAATGTAGTGTTTGCGCCGGGTGCACGTAACAACTGGCACACCCACCCGGGCGGCCAAATTTTAATTGTAACTGATGGCTTAGGCTATTATCAGGAAGTAGTTAAACCGATACAGTTACTTAAAAAGGGAGATGTGATTACCATACCACCGGCAATTAAACATTGGCATGGTGCATCGCCTGATAGTGCGTTTACCCATATAGCTATAAGTACAAACGCGCAAACTGGCGTAGTAGACTGGCTAGAACCTGTCACTGACGAAGAATACAATAGTTTTGATAGCCCATTCAATAGCTAGCCATCGCAGACCGGTAAATTGGCTTTAATAAAATCTAAGATAAAAGGTGATACTTACCAGGTTTTAGGCACATAGTATAAAAGACCTTGATATGCCAAACAGCAATAGTCAAAATAAAATCATACAACGGCAGCACCTTTTTGTCAGCTTATATAAAAGCGCGTTTCCTGTGGTGGCCAAATATATCAGCCGCATGGGCGGCAGTTTTGACGAAGCTAAAGACGTTTTTCAGGATGCGTTAGTGGTTTATTATGAGCGATTAGTTAATCCGTCAGCAACTTTAGATAATGACATTGCTTACCTGGTTGGCACGGCAAAAAATCTTTGGCTTAAAAGGTATCGCCAAAATAACCAAAATGTACCGCTGGGTGACATTGAACTATGGGACGAAGATCAAGAACATCCATCAAATAAACGCCTCATGCGCTTTTTAGGAACTGCAGGGCAAAAGTGTATGGAACTGCTGAAAGGCTTTTATTATGATAAACTTTCACCCGCCGAAATAGCCGAAGGCTTTGGCTACTCGGGCATCCGCAGCGCTACGGTGCAGAAATATAAGTGTTTGGAAAAAGTTAGAGAAACCGTTAAACAAAAAGCATTGGTGTATGACGACTTCATGGAATGAAACCAAACAGATAGAGGCGCACCTGCAAGGCACCACTCACCCCGGCGACGCGCTGTTATTTGAAGCACGCCTGGTGCTGGACAATACCCTTGCCGATAAAGTAATGTGGCAGCAAAAAGCTTACGGCGTTATACAACAATATGGCCGTCGCCAGTTAAAAAAAGAGATTGAACAGGTGCATCAGCAACTGTTTATACAGCCCGCTCACGTCAGCTTTGCTGAAAAAATAAGGCAGCTGTTTAGTATAAAGTAAACCACAAATTTTATGAATATTGACAAAAACGAGTTCCGCAAATTTGCGGTAGGGCATTGCTATGTCCAAAAAGACAGGGTTGACAACTATATCAACGGTATAACGCAATCCGCCATACCAACCGCTATGACACCTTACATTACCGAGGAACGCGAGTTACGGGTATCGCAAATGGATGTATTTTCAAGGTTAATGATGGACCGTATCATCTTTATGGGTGCGCCTGTCGAGGCTAACATTGCCAATATTGTGCAGGCACAGTTGCTGTTCCTGCAATCAACCGACCCGAAGAAGGATATTCATATGTATATTAATTCGCCGGGTGGCGAAGTTTATGCCGGTTTTGGAATTTACGATACTATGCAGCTTATCAGTCCGGATGTGGCAACCATTTGCACCGGCATGGCGCTATCATTTGGGGCGATATTACTGTGTGGTGGCGCCAAAGGCAAGCGTAGCGCCCTGCCCCACTCGCGCGTAATGCTGCATCAACCGCTGGGCGGCGTACAAGGCCAGGCATCGGACATTGAGATAACCGCCAACCAAATCTTAAAAGTAAAAAAAGAGCTTTGCGACATTGTGGCCAAACACAGCGGCCAGGACCATAAACGTGTTTTAGAAGTAAGCGACCGCGACCACTGGATGATTGCCAGTGAAGCCAAAGAGTTTGGGGTGATTGATGAAGTGTTAGCGTAAGTAAGTTTTGTGAGCCCGACCGGCAGGCCGGCAGCTTTTACTTAATGCCCCACCATCCCCGCACTCCCACTCGCTTCCACCTTATGCACTATCCGCTTACGCCCTATTACCAAAATCAACAACCCCATAAACGCCGTGGATGCCATGATAGCCGACATAGGAATTGAAGAATGGCTATCAAATATGCCGATGCCCAAGGTGGTTAATGAGCCTAAGCCTAACTGTAAAGCGCCCAATAAAGCCGATGCTGTACCTGCGTTCTTTTCAAATGGAGCGAGTGATAATGCCGAAGCATTAGGGCTAACCGTACCTACGCAGCACAGCATAACAAATATTAAGGCTATGGTGCTGTATAAACCGTACCACTGGTAAAGGCTGCCTACTAAAAATAGTACCGACACAATAACCTGCACAGTTAAAGCAACAAAGACGATCTGCTCGCTTTTAAATTTCTTTAACAGCAGGTTATTTACCTGGCTTGAGCCTATAAAACCTACTGAAAGTATTGCGAAGATCCATCCGTACATTTTGGCGCTTACTTTAAACACCTCCATAAATACTATTGGCGATGCCGAAACATAAACAAACAATCCAGCGAATGCGAAAGCACCAGTAAAGGCATAAGTGTAAAACTGAGGCTCTTTAATAACTGATAAAAAGCTATTGATGATTGGTGCCGGCTTAAGCGAGTAGTCAGGGTCGGGTTTGTAGCTTTCGGGCAGAAAGAATATAACCGCCAGCAGTATTGCCAAAGCCATTAAGCCCAATATGACAAATATTTCATGCCATCCCCAAGCTTCGGTAACATAACCGCCGATAGTTGGCGCCAACATGGGCGATGCACCCAATATCAGTATCAGCAAAGCAAATATCTTAGCGTTTTGATCAAGCGGAAAAATATCCCGCACCATAGCCATAGCCGCCACACCGGCAGCACAAGCGCCAATAGCTTGTATTAGCCGCACCCATATCAGCATTTCAATACTTGTTGATAAAAAACAGCCCACAGATGCCACCATATAAAGTACCAAGCCAAAGTATAAAGGTTTTTTGCGGCCATACTTATCCAACAAAGGGCCATACAATAGCTGCCCCGCCGCCAAGCCTATAAAAAAGCTGGATAACGAAAGCGAAACTTGCGCCGTAGTAGTATGAAGTGATTTAGCTATAGCGGGGAAACCCGGAAGATACATATCAATTGAGAACGGCCCTAACGCTGTGAGAGACCCTAAAATGAGTACCGTGAAAAAATAACGCCGCTTAGTCATAAAGTAACTTTAAAAGCTTGCAAAGATCGCTTTAATGTATTACGCTGGGGTAATTTTAAGGTAATTATTTAAACTAAAACTGTATAGAATAAAATACATATTTATAAAGTTATAACCTGTAAAATTAGTTTTATAGTAGCTTTAAACTTTGGCGTGTTATTTGAGTCTATGCATATAACTAAACATAATAGAAATGAAAAAGTTAATTATATATAGCGGCTTAATAGGTTCAGTTTTACTGTCATCAGTAAACCTTACTAAAGCACAAGAAAAAAGCGGAATAAGCGAACAAGGTAAAGGCGCCATCATTGGAGGTGCCGGTGGCGCCGTAGTTGGCGGTATTATAGGTAAAAATGCAGGTGGCGCTTTAATTGGCGCAGGGCTTGGCGCCGGTACCGGTTATATTATTGGTAACGAGAGTGCTAAGGCAAAAGAGAAAAAACGTAAAGCCGCTTATCGTGCAGCTTACTTTAAAAAACATGGCCATTACCCAAATGCCTATGTATACAAGAAATCAAAGCAATAACTATTGATGCTTAAATAAAGCCCGTCTATGCTACTGCAAAGACGGGCTTTTGTGTTTTATTATTATATTAAAGCTCATTTAACAACGTTATCTTTTAAATGATAAAAGGTTTATTTACAGGTATTTTTTGTTTTATTCCCTACTTACTTTGGGCGCAGATTGATAGCGGAGCTGTAAGTTATGGGCAAGTAGACACGGTAAATAAGCTGGATTTGATTGACATTGGCCGCTCAATTATTGATATCCCCAGCCGGAAGATAACTGACGACGACAATAAAAAGATCTTTTTTTCTTTTCTGCCTATATCTTCAGCAGGAGCTACTGATGGTAGGATGCTGGTAACCTCTACCACGGCGGGCTTTTACCTGGGCAGTAAAAAAACTACTTACTTGTCATCCCTTAATTTTACGCCTTATTTGAACTTCACAGGACGTTACGGCTTACCTATTCGCTCAAATATTTGGCTAAGAGACAACAGTTTTAACATTGTAGGCGATACCCGTCTGCTGGTGTATCCACAATATACCTGGGGATTGGGTGGCGGACAGTCGTCTAACAATAAATATTTGGTTGATTATAAATATGTGCGCTTTTATCAAAGTGCGCTTAAACGCATTACCCCGTACTTTTTTGCAGGTATTGGCTATTATTTAGATTACTATATTGATATGGAAAGCGACAACGGATCCGGCTCAAATTTGAAAGCTTTCACCAATTATCAGTTTGGAACCGAGGCTAAGAAAAACTCGTTCTCATCAGGCCCTGTCATAAATTTAATGTACGATACCCGTAATAACTCCATTAACCCACTACCCGGCTGGTTTGCTAACATTATTTACCGTTATAACATGAAGGCGCTGGGCAGCAATGATAATTGGCAGTCGTTATATGTTGATGTGCGTAAATACCAGTCGCTCACTAATACCCCACGTAAAAATATGCTGGCATTTTGGTTTTACTACTGGTCGTCGCTTTCGTCGGGGACGCCATACTTAAATTTGCCGGCTATTGGCATGGACCCCTACCAACGCTCAGGTCGTGGTATTGAGCAAAATCGTTACCGCGGGCAAAACCTTTTATATTTTGAAACGGAGTATCGATACGACCTCACCAATAATGGCCTGCTGGGTTTTGTTGCCTTTGCAAATATTAACTCGGCCAGTCAGCCTAACAGCAGGCAGTTTAGATATTTTAACCCGGCGGCGGGCGCAGGATTACGTATCAAATTCAACAAAAAATCAGACACAAATATTGGTATCGACTATGGTTTTAGCCGTGATTACTCCTCGATTCGCATAAACCTGGGCGAGACTTTTTAACAAAAAGCAGCTCTATTGCATGGAATGGCTGTTTTTAATTAATTATTAAGTATCCTAATTATTACGATAGCGGGGTTGGAATTCTCGTTTGATCAAAGTATATTTGACTATAATTTCGAAAACATTACGCAGTCACAACGAGCTTAATTTCGGATTACCTTTATACTACATTTGTTGTTTTCGAAGCATTAATACCTATTCATGTCAAAACGTATTTTAATCTTAGACGACAATCAGGATATCCTGGAAATTGTTCACGAAACCCTTGCTTACGAGAAGTTTGATGTTAAAAGTACGTCTAACGGCGAAGACGTAATGCCCTTGGTGGCTGAATTTAACCCTAATTTGGTAATACTGGATTACCGGGTAGCAGGCATAAATGGCGGGGACCTGTGTAAGCAGATCAAATGCCATCCACAGTACAAAGACATACCTGTTATTATTTTCTCGGCATACATTAACCACGATGACGAGTTGATGGGCTATGGTTGCGATGCCATTATAAATAAACCTTTTGACCTTACCGAACTTGTAGATAAAGTTAACGGCCTTATTTCTTAATATCCTTAATTTTTTTGGTAATATTTTATATTCGGCTCAAAACAATATTTACATAGGCACGTTGTGATGATAGTTGCGTAAGTAATCTTTTTAGTTGCAAACTATTTAATTGATTATTAATGCTTACTATTGTTATAACTAAATACTACTCATTAACTTATTTTTTAGATGAAGATTTTTATTGCAAAGCTACCTTACCAATACGAGGCTGCTGACCTTACCGAACTTTTTGCACCATTTGGCGAAGTAGGCTCTGCTAACGTAATTATGGATCGCGAAACAGGCCGCAGCAAATGCTACGCCTTTGTTGAAATGCCAAACGATGAAGAAGCGCAAAGTGCGATTACCGCGCTTGACGGAAAAGAAATTTTAGACAAGGCTATAGCAGTTAGCGAAGCCAAAGAAAAAACCGACAGACCAGCTGGCGGCGGTGGTTACCGCGGCGGCAGTGGTGGTGGCGGCGGTGGCTACAACCGTGGCGGTAACAGCGGTGGTGGTGGCTACGGCGGCGGCGGCGGTGGCGGCTACAACAAAGACCGCAGCAGCGGCGGTGGTGGCGGTGGCTACAATAAAGATCGCAGCAGTGGCGGTGGTGGCGGCGGTAGCTACAATCGCGATCGTGGTGGTAATGGCGGCGGTGGCGGTTATAATAAAGACCGTGGCGGCAATTCAGACTACTAATCTGTAAAAAACATATATAAAAGGCCTGATCATGATAAATGATCAGGCCTTTTTAGTTCAATTTAATTCAATTTAAACCCAAGCCCAAACTGCCAAACCTGGTTTCGGTAGTTAGGCGCATAAGTATTGCCGCGATAATCCGTTTTCTGCAGGTCAATCGTATATCGGGCGTGCACATCAACCGACCTGTTGATGTCAAAGCTTATACCCACTACCCCACCCAGGTATGATTTGTGTCCGGCGTTATCTTCATAGTAATGTTCTGTAGAAGTAACGAACCCATCATCATAAGTGTTAGTAGTAGATACCAGATAGGACAATTGAGGGCCGACAACCACATTAAACGTCGGGGCTACCTTAATTTTTGCCAGCAATGGCACATCAATATAATGAGTGCGTTCTGTGTAGATGCCGTTAACAGTGGTTGCCTCATAACCTTTTTGAGAATACAAAACCTCAGGTGCAAACGACAACGGATAGATAATGGGCAGATCAAGCGTTAAACCCGCGTTAAGCCCTAAAATACTGCCGGTGCTGTAATTGTTATAGCCCGAACTGGTTTGATTGGCAACACTCGCCCCTATCTTCAAACCAATTTTAGGCCCATAAAAATCTGTGTATGACCGCGAGTTATTGTTTCTTGGCGCGCGGGCATATCTGCGCTGCGCGCTGACGGAACCTGCTACGAGCAGCAGGCATATCGCTGAAAGGAAAATCTTTTTCATAATGATGTTTTATAATGTTAATTATGGTTTTTAGAGCAGGCGTATCGGCGAAGGTTTATTTGCACGGCGATATTTTTAAACCGCACAGCAAAAACCTGTAACCATTTGACGCATTTTACGTCAGAAGCATTGTTTGGCAAGCCAAATAGCCACCTGCATTTTTAAGCAGCACAACGTTTTCCAATTCAATTTTTATAGATATATTAGGTCCTTATTCTCGCTAACATGAAACACAAATTATTTTTCATCGGCCTGGCGCTGTCTTTAATGGTAACAGACACGTACGCGCAGACCGCTATTACCTGGAAACAAGCAACAGCTGCAGGGTACACCTACAAATATGTAACCGGCGACCCTACCCACTCTCGATTCTACACCTTAAAAAACGGACTTACCGTTATATTAAGTCCAACCAACAAACAGCCACGCATTCAGGCCTATATTGCTGTAAAAGCCGGCAGCAAAACAGACCCTGCGACACATACCGGCCTTGCCCACTACCTGGAGCACATGATGTTTAAGGGCACAGACAAGTACGGCACGCAAGATTGGACCAAAGAAAAACCGCTGTTAGATAAAATCGACGCTTTATATGAGCAATACAACTCAACTACCGACGAGGCTAAGCGAAAACAGATTTACAAAGAGATAGACAAAACATCCGGCGAGGCCGCTAAATTTTCCATTGCTAACGAATATGATAAAATGATGGCAGCCATGGGCGGCCAGGGCACCAATGCCTTTACATCATTTGAGCAAACCGTTTATACAGACGATATTCCAAGTGCGTCGCTTGACAAGTTTTTGGCTTTGCAAGGCGAGCGTTTCCGCAGCCCGGTGTTGCGCATCTTCCATACTGAATTAGAAGCTGTTTACGAAGAGAAGAACCGTACGCTTGACGACGATGGCCGTAAGGTTATTGAAACTACTTTCGAAAAATTATTTCCTAATAACAACTACGGCAAGCAAACTACAATTGGTACGGTTGAGCATTTAAAAAATCCGTCGCTAAATGCTATCCGCAATTACTACTATACCTACTACGTGCCTAACAACATGGGCGTAATTTTTTCGGGTGATTTTAATCCTGATGTGGTAATTAAAAAAATTGATCAAACCTTCAGTTTCATGAAAGCTAAGCCGGTACCGGCTTACACTTTTAAACCGGAGGTGCCAATTACCAGCCCTATCAAGGCAGATGTTTACGGACCCAATCCCGAGAATCTAACTATCACTTTCCGTTTCCCGGGTGCCAGCACACGCGACGCCCGTTTATTGAACCTGATGGGATCAATGCTAACGAATGGTAAAGCAGGTTTATTTGATCTCGATTTGGTGAAGAAACAAAAGTTACTGAGCGCTAGCGCCGGATCATACAACCTGAAAGACTACAGTGTGTTGTTGATGCGAGGTAACCCAGTTAAAGGACAGTCATTAGATGATGTACGCACATTAATGCTTAGCGAATTAGCTAAATTACGCAGGGGAGAGTTCTCTGACGATTTGATTAAATCCATCGTAAATAATACCAAAAAAGAAATTATTGAAGGGAACGAAAGCTATAGCAACCGCGCTAATAACCTGCAAAACGATTTTACCACAGGCATCGATTGGCGAACAGAAATAGCTACTGTAAACGAACTTTCAACAATCACTAAAGCCCAAATTGTTGAGTTTGCTAATAAGTATCTAAATGAAAACAACTATGTTATAGTTTACAAACACCAGGGCGAGGATAAAAACATTCAGAAGATAGATAAACCGGCCATTACCCCGGTTGATGTTAATAATACCGCTCAGTCAACATTTTTACAACACATTGGCAGCATACCGGCCAATACGGTTAAGCCCGTTTGGCTTGATTTCCAGAAGGATATTCAACGTGCAAAAGCAGGCAGCGCGCAATTGCTGGCCGTGCAAAATAAAGACAACAGCATTTTCCGCCTATACTTCCGCTATGAAATGGGAAGCTGGAACAATAAGCTGTTACCTATTGCTGCCCAATACATACAGTACCTGGGTACAAAAACCAAAACTGCCGAAGACTTTAGCAAAGGTTTTTACAAAATTGCATCGTCTTTCAATATAGGTACCGCTTCCGAGTCGACTACGGTGAGCTTTACCGGTTTGCAAGAAAACTTTGCTGCTACGGTTAAACTTTATGAGGACCTGTTGGCTAATTGCCAGCCTGATGAAGAAGCGCTTACAGCACTAAAAGGGCGACTAAAAAAATCGCGCGAAAACGCTAAACTGAACAAAGGCGCGATAGCGCAGGCCTTGATCAGCTATGCGCAGTATGGCGAATCAAATCCGTTTAACAATGTATTAACTGACGCCGAGATAGATGCCATCACCAGCGACGACCTGATCAAAATTCTGCATAGCCTGAACAGCTACAAACATACCGAGTTATACTACGGCCCGCTAACCGCGCAAGCAGCTGCAACCAGCTTAGCGGCATTGCACAAAACACCGACCATGTTTGCAGCATACCCCGCTAAGAAAGATTTTAAACGTATTAATACTGATGCTAACCGCGTATTATTCGCCAATTACGATATGGTGCAGGCTGAGATTTACTGGATCCGTAACGAAGGCGCGTATGATGCTGCCCAGGCACCAAAAATTGAATTGTTTAACAACTACTTTGGTACCGGTGGTATGAGCTCGGTTGTTTTCCAAACCATCCGCGAATCAAAAGCTTTGGCTTACAGCACCGGCGCGGTTTATTCATCGCCAAGCAAAAAAGAGGATCAGTATTACTTTATGAGCTACGTTGGTACCCAGGCTGATAAGTTAAATGAATCAATAGTTAGCATGAACGAATTATTGAACATCATGCCTGAATCTGAAAAAGCAGTGATTGATGCTAAGGAGAACATGCGTAAATCTATCGAAACGGAGCGGATCACGCAGGATGGCATATTATTTAGTTTCCTGGCAGCGCAACGGTTAGGCTTAGATTACGACGCACGTAAAACAACCTTTGAGAGCCTTGATAAATTAAGCTTTGCCCAGATAAACGCTTTCCACGACCAAACGTTAAAAGGCAAACCGTACACCTATTGTATAGTAGCATCAGATAAACGTGTAAGCGACAAAGACCTTAAACAATATGGCGAACTAATAAAACCTGATATGAAATTACTGTTTGGGTATTAACCGCAAGTGTACTGCATAAAATACGTAGGTAAAATAATTTAAGCCTCAATTAAATTATTTTACCTACGTTTTAAGCTAGTAGAAATTTATTAATATTTATTTGCAATAATTGGTATAGGAATTGTACAAGTCAATACATATTCCTGTACCTTTTTATTTATAGGAGATTTAATGATGGAGATGCAAAAGATATTAGCAGTTGATGACGATAAAGACATATTAGAGATCATCCAATTAATTTTAGAAGACTCTGGTTATGAGGTGGAAACACTGGCAGATGGGCAGCACCTATTTGAAAAAATAAACGAAGTGCACCCGGACTTGATTATCCTGGATATAATGTTGGGTAATTTGGACGGCAGAGATCTTTGTCGTAAGGTTAAAGCTAAGATGGAAACACACGATATACCAGTTATAATGTTGTCTGCAAGCCATACTATTACAGAAGGTTTTACCAAAAATGGCAACCCCGATGATTTTATAGCAAAGCCCTTTGATATAGAGGTTTTGATACAAACTGTAGAAAAAAGATTAGCAGCATAATTTAGTCATTAGGTAACTAATCAAATGAGGCCAGGCGTTTTGCCTGGCCTTTTTCTTTTATGTCCTGATTGATTCGCGATGTCAAAAACTAATGACCAATGAACCAGAGAGTAACGAACTAATAGCTAAATAACTTGTCAACACGCATACCATCCTCTGTAATATTTACGTTTAACAGATGTTTTCCACAAAATGTTAATTACTTATGTGGATTGCCTTTTTACGATTAGCTAATTTAGCGACCACTATTTTACGCGTCTTATGATCAACTTGAAATACGGCATACTACTTTTACTTTTCTTCATTACCACAAACACCTTTGCACAGCAAAATCCATCGTTCCAGGTTTACCGTTACTATCACACCGGTACGGATCTGTTAGAGCGCAACATGTTTGCCGCTGCCTCGGCGCAATACAAGCTGGTAATGAATTATAAATTAAAAACCAGCAATCAGCCTCAGTTTGAAACCGAACTATCGCTGCTTAAAGAAAATGCGCAATACTATATTGCTCTTTGCGCGCTTGAGCTGGGTAATGACGATGCGGAGAACATGTTTCTGCGTTTTATCCGCGAGCATCCGGAAAATCCTTTAGCTAAATTGTCTATCTACCAGATAGGCCGCACCTACTCGAAACAAGGCAAGTATAAAGAGAGCCTGGTTTGGTTTGATAAGATAACTGCCGGCCAATTGAGCGGACGCGATAATACCGAATACAAATTTCGCAAAGGTTACGCCTATTTTACCCTTAATGATTTTACCAACGCGCAGGTCTTGTTCGGCGAGGTTAAAAACAAACGCTCGCAGTTTACAGACGATGCTATTTATTATTTTGCTTACATAGCCTACCTGAATAAAGATTATCAATTGGCTTTGGTAAACTTTGAGAAGCTTAAAAACTCAAAAAAATACATTAACAGCTACCCCTACTACATTAGCGCCGTTTACTTTTTAGATAAGCGTTATGATGATGTTTTGGCCTACGCTATCCCTATACTTAATACTACCAAGCAGCAAAACGAGACAGAGATGTTACGCATTATCGGCGCGTCTTACTTTGCTAAACAAGATTACGACAATGCGGTAAAGTACTATGATCGTTTTGAAACGCGCGACCAGGGGAAAACCCAAAACACGCAAGACAGCTACCAAATGGGTTACGCCTACTACAAGGTAGGCAACAACGCCAAAGCGGCACAAGAGCTTGAAAAACTAATTGAAAGACAAGATATTTATAGCCAAAGCGGTAGTTATACATTAGGCGAAGTTTTCCTGAAGATGAACAACAAGCAAAGCGCACGCAATGCGTTCTTCAATGCTTCGAGACTATCTTTTGACAAGCAATTGCAGGAAGATGGCTTATTTCAATACGCTAAACTATCTTACGAACTTGATTTTAACAGCCAGGCGCTTGATGCTACCCGTACTTACCTTAAAAACTATCCAAACTCGGCGCGCCTTAACGAAGCCAAAGTGCTATTAGGCGAGGTTTTACTAAATGCTAAAAACTATAAGGAAGCGGTTGAGATATTGGAGCCTATTCAAAATAAATCGCAAAGCGCGCTGATAGCTTACCAAAAGGTAACTTATTTCCGCGGTTTAGAATATTATAACGAGCGTGCATTTGAGAACGCTATAGGTATATTTTTACGTTCGCTAAAAAATCCCACCGACAAAAAAATAAAGGCCCTTACCACCTACTGGATGGCCGAGTCGATGTACGAAGTACGTAAGTATACCGAGTCGGTACAAACTTTCCAGGACTTTTTAGATATGCCACAAGCGCCGGAGACACCGGTGTTTAATTATGCTAACTATGCCCTGGCTTATGCCGCTTTTTATGGCGAAAAATATCGTACGGCTGCTACCTACTTTCAACGCTTTTTAAATGGCGAAGAGAAAGATCGTAATACCATTAATGATGCCACTACCCGCCTGGGCGATAGTTATTTTGTTTTGAAAAGCTATGACAAATCGCTGGAGTATTATAACCGCATTATTGATAACCACATTAAGGGCGAGGATTACGCATTGTTTCAGCGTGCTATGATACAGGGTTTGCAGGGCACCCCTGATACCAAGATAAATACTTTAAAAGCGTTGCTGTTCACGTTCCCTAATTCTGATTACTCTGATGATGCAGATTTCGAAATAGCTTACACCTATTTTGTTAAAAATGACGGTGACAACGCTAAAGCTCTGCTGCAAGCCATGGTACAAAAATACCCGCGTAGCAGCTATATACCACGTGCATTGGTTACCATTGGCTTGATAGACTACAACGCAGGTAATGATGACCTGGCTGTTGAATCATTTAAACAGGTGGTAAAAGATTATGCATCAACAGATGAAGCTAAACAGGCGCTTAAGCAGGTAGAAAAGATCTATACCGATAAAGGCGACGCGCAAACCTTTATTACCTACGCTACCGGCACTTCTATTGGCAATTACACATCTGCCGAGCAGGAAAACATTATGTACACTGCAATTAACAACGTGTACCTGCGCGGCGATTGGCAGGGTACGGTTAGCGCGGTGAACGCATACTTTGATAAGTTCCCGGGCAAGCCCATTTACGAGAAAGAGTCGCGCTTTAGGCGTGCGGAAGCACTTGTAGGCTTAAAACGCGATGATGAAGCGGTGATGGATTATAATGTAATATTAAACGACTGGACCAGCGGCGCTACCGAGAAATCATTGATCAGTATGGCTAAGTTGTATATCAACAAAAAGAAATATAATGACGCTATCCCGTTCCTGAAAAAGCTGGAGATCAACTCTGAATATAAAGCAGATTATACTTTTGCGGTTAACAACTTATTGCTGAGTTACTCAAAGCTCAACGCTGCAGACGATGTGTTGAAATATGTTAACCTGGTACGTGCTAACGAGAAAACCGCGCAGGAAGACAAGTTTAAAACAGGCCTTTACGCCGGTTTAGCATACCTGCAAAAAGGGGATACCACCGCCGCGGTTAACGAGTTTGACTACACCGTATCAAACACCAAGACAATTGCTGCTGCCGAGGCTAAATACAACTTGGCTAACATACAATACTTAAAACGTCAGTACAAAACATCTATCAAAACTTGTTTAGAAATTGCTAAAGAGATGTCTAACTATGATTACTGGGTAGCTAAAACGTTTATATTATTAGCTGACAACTATGTAGGCACTAAAGAAACTTACCAGGCAAAAGCAACACTGCAAAGTGTATTAGACAATTACAAAGGCGATGACGACATACTGGCTATAGCCCAGCAAAAAATGGATCGGCTATCTCCGGGTAGCAAAGCTAAAGCGCTTGTACCTGCAACCGGCACTGAAATGCAACAAGACAGTACCAATAAAAAACCGTAATAGAGGATAAAAGGACGACAAGCACATGAAATTGAAATACACCTACACGCTGTTTACTTTGATCATGGTATTATACTTTGTTCCGGTTAACGCGCAAAAGAAAACTACCACCAAAAAGACTACAGTTAAACCTGCGGCAAAAGCGCCCGCTAAGCCTGCTATAACACCGGCTAAAAAAGCCACCGAAGCTAAGACCCTAGGCGAAGCAGCAGCTAAAGTAAACGCTACCGATACCACCAAAAAAGGCGGTACGGGCGGCACTAACCAAGCCACACAAGGCGGTAGCTTGGCCGAAGAGATCATCATCACTACAGCCTACAAACCATTGCTGGCTGATGCGGTAAAGATTCGTCGTAACCCTGATCTGGAAGATAAGACACCATATAAAGCACCCTTAATTTACGCCCCGGTTGACAAACGTTTAGAGCAAAACTCTGAAATTAAACAACTGGATGCCATGCAGCTTCCCGTAACGGCAGATAGCATTCCGTATAACAACATCGTTCGCGCCGGTTTGGGTAACCTTAAAACAACATTTGTAGAGGGCTACTTTGGCAACGGCAAAGACGAGGCTTTACAGGTTAGTGGCTGGGTTAGGCATTTGGCACAATCGGGCTCTTTAGAACAACAAAAAAGCAACCGCGAAGAACTTGGGGTATTTGGTAAAAGCATTGGCGCCGAGCAAACTTTGAGTGGCAGCTTATCATACACCAACAATGGTTACTACTTTTATGGCACGCCGGTGTTCCCTAAACCTGCGTTTTTAGACCGCGCCCACCAATCCTTTAACACCTTGCAAGGCGAGGGCGAACTGGTAAAAAACTACAAAGATGTAGAGAATGATTTTACTTACGCGCTTAAGTTAAAAGGTTATTTATTTGGCGACAGATTTAAAGCGCGCGAGAATAACGTTGTTGTATCGGGCTTTATTAATAAAACCATTAACGAGTTTTATACCGGCTTAGGTGTGTCTTTAGATCTGAGCTCGCAAAAAGACTCTTTGTACTCTTTCAGCAATAACGTTGTAAGGTTAAACCCATACATTAAGTTTCAGGGCGAAAATTATAAGATTGACGCGGGTGTAAATATTGTTAATGAGTTTGGCTTCGCCGGACGTTTTAACATTTTGCCGGCTGCCAAGGCAGAATACCAGATCATTCCTAAATATGTACGTTTGTTTGTTGAGGCCAAAGGCGATGTAAACAAATCGAGCTTGCGCGATTTTTATGGCATCAACCCTTTTCTGGGCAAAAACCTGCGTATAAAAAACTCGGTAGACAGGCTTGACGTTAGCGCAGGCCTTAAAGGTACACTTGCACCTGGCTTAGGCTTTAAAGCCGATGTGTTTAGAAACATTGTAAAAGATATGCCGCTAATGGTGAGTAACTTTAACTTTGCTGCCGGCCAAAACCGGTTTGGCATTATCTATGATAATGGCGATGCTACCGTTACCGGTATTAATGCCGAGCTAGACTATAAGCTTGCTGAAGACTTCAATATTTTTGGCCGTGCCGAATTTAAAGATTACAAAATGGCGTCGGAAGCAAAAGCCTGGAACTTGCCTTCGTTAAGGCTAACCGCAGGTACATCTATCACCATAAACGAAAAGTTGAAAATCAATGGCACATTGGTATTCAGAGGATCGACAACTGATAAGCAAAACGACGCGTTGTTTACAGCGACTTACAAAACCGCCCCGCCGGCGCCTATCACTTCACAGATCGGGTCGTTTGCAGATTTAAGCGGTGGTGTTGAGTATAAGATCAACAAACAGTTTTCTGTATTTGGCCGGGTGAATAATTTATTAAACGGAACAAATCAAACCTGGCTATATTATCCTGACTACGGATTCAATATCTTTGGCGGCGCTAGTTATAGCTTTTAAGGTGAGTGGTGAATAGTGAGTGGTGAATGGTTAATTGCTTTACTTACTGCTCACCACTGACCACTCACTATCCATCACTCACTACCTTATACTATAATTTGAACTTTTACAATTAACTGTTACTTTTAGCAAATGGATGTAGGCTTTTATTTAGGCGAATTGCTAATGCAACAGGGCGAAGTGAGTGTGCCCGGGTTGGGTTACTTTGTGCAAGTACGCGGAAGCGGTTACTACAATGATGAGGAACGTAAATTTTACCCTCCTTATCACCAGGCGCAGTTTGACGCGCAATCTATAGATGATGATGCGCTGGCCGAATACATTGCCAATAAAAAGAATATTTCGGTAGCGTCTGCACGCTACTTTTGCGAAAAGTACATTACCAACTTAAAGCAACAAGCTATCATAAGCGAGGTGCAGCTTGGTAACCTGGGCTGGTTTTATACCGAACTTAGCCAACTAACCTTTAAACCTGCCGACAAGATCATTGACGATACCATATTTTATGGTTTTGAGCCTGTCAGTATAAATAAAGATAAAGTCATAACACCCGTAGAAGAGCGGCCCAAGGTTGAGCTTAACTTCCCTCCCAAATTTACACAAACGCCGCCGCCTGTACCTGAAACACCAAGGGTAGATGAGCCGGTATTTACCGATTCGGCCGTTGGTACTTATGAAACTACCCTGCCGGGGCAACCATCGGTTGCAGATCCGGATGCGGCTACCCAATTTATCAGCAACGACAGTTATCAATCTGCCGAACCTGGTATTTCTAACGAGTTTTTTGAGCCCGTTGAAGATGAGGAAGAAGAACGAAAAAGCCCATTATTGCTCATAACAGTGATTGTGTTGTTTATTGTGTTTGTAGGTCTTGCTGTTTTTGCACTTTACCGTTTCAGGCCGGATACGTTTGCTAAGGTCACGTTCTGGAAAAAAGAAGTAATTGACACCATCGTCGTTAAACCAAAACCAGTCATAGCTGCTAAGATAGATACAACTGCGATAGATACGACGGTGATAGATACAACGCGTTTTGTAGACACCGCCGTTAACAGGGTTGATACCATTGTGAGTACACCGGCGTCGGGATCAACCAAAATAAAAGCGATAACCCAACCTACAATTGCCCAGCCGGCCCCTACAACTAAAGCTGTTGTTGTTATCAAGCCGGCCCCTACAAAGGTTGTTACTACAACGACAGCAAAAAAAGCACCTGCTTTTACCCCGCAAGCAATCACTAAAACCACTATAATTACCCCGCCAAAGGCATCAGCATCCATAAATATAGTGCCTATGCACCCTGCTAAAGCCTCCGTTGCCAGAACAGTGTCTACCAAAATTCGCTCGTCTGACGCTACCGGTACACGCCGTTTTGAGGTTTATGTGAGCCCGGCTTGTAAAGATATGGCACAGGCTAATCGTTTAATAACCAAATTGAAAAGCAGGGGCCTTGACCCACGCATGGTTACAGATGGTGCCGGCCCGTTGATCCATATATCTATAGGTCATTTTAAAACCGCGCAGGAGGCTAAAAACTTTGCCATAAAATCACAAGAGTCGGGCAAGGTGCTTGGCGACGCTTATCCAAATGAAATTATCCCACCACTACAATAATAACCCAATACATTAATGCAAGCAGTTACAGACACCGTAAAACAAGTAATAGACACGGCCAACCAGGCCACACAGCAATTAGCTGCCCTGCCGCAGCAAGAACTGCGCTTTGGCGAATTGATGCTAAAGGGTGGCGTGGTAATGATACCGATTGCCATACTGGCGGTACTGGCCCTGGTCATATTTTTTGAACGATACTTTACCATCCGCAAAGCATCAAAAAACGAGAACAACTTAATGCAGCAGGTGCGCAGCAGCATAATATCCGGCCAGTTAGATTCGGCTGTGGCTATCTGCCGTAACAACAATTCGCCGCTGGGCCGTATGTTACAAAAAGGTTTATTGCGTATCGGCAGACCCATTAAAGACATTGAAGGCGCTATTGAGAACATTGGTAAGCTTGAAGTATCAAAGCTGGAGAAGAACATAGGCATACTAGGCATTGTTGCCGGTATAGCACCGATGTTTGGTTTCCTGGGTACTATTGCCGGCGTAATTAAAATCTTTTATGATATATCATTAACTGATAACATTAGCATGGGTGTAATATCAGGCGGTTTGTATGTAAAAATGGTAACATCGGCAGCTGGTTTATTCGTGGGCCTTATAGCTTATGTGGGCTACCACGTTTTAAATATGATGGTTGACAGAGTGATCTTAAAATTAGAGACCGACGCCATTGAGTTTATTGACCTGTTAGAAGAACCAAGCAAATAATGAATTTAAGAAAGAGACACAAGGGCGCATCGGCCGAGGTACATACTTCGGCGATGAACGATATCATGTTCTTCCTGCTTTTGTTTTTCCTGATCGCGTCTACGGTTACAAATCCAAACGTTATAAAGCTGATACTGCCCAAAGCCGCCAGCGGACAGGCCGTATCTAAAAAAACCATCAACGTATCTGTAACCAATGATCTGCGTTATTACGTAGAGAAAAAAGAGATACAGGTGGCCGATCTGGAAACTATACTGCAAGGCTATAAATCAAAAACAGCAGAGCTTACCATTATGCTTTACTCTGATAAAGATGTAACCATACAGAATGTAGTAGACATAATGGATATAGCCCAAAAGTTAAACATAAAATTAGCACTGGCTACAGATAAGAGGAAGTAGATTTTAGAGGTTGAAGATTAGTTTATAGGCTCGGTAACGTCCAATGACTTACTGACTAATGAATCAATGACAAACAAAGAATGAATTACACGCAACAAGAAAATAATTATCCAAAAGCATTTGGGGCAACCGGGGTTATCCTGTTGCTTATAGCTGCTTTATGTTATTTTCTGGTGTTTGGGCCGCCACCGGCGATAGAAGATGGCACGGGTGGCATACTAGTAAACTACGGTACTACCGAAGAAGGTATGGGCAGCGACTATATGAATACCCAGGAACCATCGATGGCCGAAAAAGCCAACAATACCAGGCCCGACAAAGTTACACCTACCCCACCCACCGAAGAAAAAAGCGAGTCGGAAAGTAGCGACCGTGATATTGTTACCCAAAATACTGAAGATGCGCCCGAAGTGGCCGCGCCGACAAAGAAACCCAGTACAGCTGTAGCTAAAGAGAATACTAAGGTAACGCCTAATCCTAAAGTAAACACCAACGCGCTGTATCAAGGCAAGACAAATAACGCTACCGGCGAAGGTGACGGCACTACCGGAAAACCCGGCAACCAGGGTAAAACAACAGGTAGCACCCTTGCCACCAATTATGATGGCACAGGCTCCGGTAATGGTGGTAGTTTAAATATGACCCAGCGCAGCTTTACAAGCAGGCCTAAAATTGAAGATAATGGCCGCCACACCGGCAAAGTTGTGGTTGAGCTGCGTGTTGATAAAAACGGTAACGTGGTTTATGCACGTGCCGGCGCCCGCGGAACTACTATAGTTGATGCCGCCCTGTTACAAAAATGCGAGGATGCTGTTAAAAACTCGCGCCTTACCGCAGCTGATACCGAATTGCAGAGTGGCAATGTGGTGTTTGTGTTTAAGGTCAATTAAACTTTTTCCATTTGTTACCGCGTCATTGCGGGGAACGAAGCAATCTCTATGCAGGACATTCACCGTCCTTGATCTTATTTGGCAAGACCCAGCAGGTAATCTTAACGCCACGCACCAAGGGCTCTTTGTCTGAACCATGATTTGTAGGATTAAATGATTATAGGATTTTTGTTGGTATGACGTAACTACAAGCCTGTCAGTAAAAGATCTGAGGCAGCTATTGAGCGACAGGCCTGAAGCAAACCTATAAACCCCTCAATTCAATCACCTCACCCACCCCTGTCGTGAACGACAAGCTAACACCAGACAATGTCTCCGCGTCTTTCCCGTTCCTAATCAACTGAACCTGCTTACCGTTCCATGGATTGATAATGGTGCACGGTCGCCCTTTTTCACTCTTTATTACAACGTTTGATATTACGCTGGTTGATAATCTTGCCGATACCAAAAATGCTCCCCAGGCCCTTAGATCCTCAAAATTAGCGTGCGACAACCTTGGGCCACACGCGAAAAAGCCTGATAACATTGTCCACGCTCATACACATCATCTCGGCCAGCGCATTGGCCACCGTACAGCTATTTTCAACCCCATGTGGGTTATCAAACTTAAAACCGTTAGGATAAGTATCCAATGCATAACGTTCCAGGTTTTTTATAACATCCACAGAATCATATCCGGCCCGTATTGCTGCCATATAATAGCTGTTGGTATAATTATAATCCTGCCAGCGTTGCATGGCAAACAGCGTGTTTCGGGCCGTCACCAGTTGCGCAGTACTGCTGTTAAGCGTAACACCATTACCCGGGTATATCAACTCAAAACTTGCATTGTAAACCTGCCGCCCTAAATTATCCTCCTCGGCAGCGCGGAACAAATTTATCCCACTGGCTTTGTAAGTAGGGTAATCGCTCATCCGCGCAAGCATGTCTTTCCATTTAGCCTGACGGTTAACGTCCTGCTTTAAATTAGCACTTAGGTCTATGATCAGATCTAACGCGTTACGCAACATGGCAATGGTTTTGGCCGGATTTTTACTAAAGTTTGAACGCTCGCCTTCCGCGTCTTTATAAATAACGTAGCGGCCATCTTTTAGCGTTAAATAATCTTCCCAAAATTCAATCACCCCTAACACATACGGATAGATTTTTTTGCCATAGTCCACATCATACGTAGTGCGCCAGTATTGCGCCATGTTAAGGGTGCCAAACAAGGCGTTTGAGCGTTGGCGATAAAACAGGCCGCCTGCTTCTACATCAGCAGCAATGGTATAACCACCGTCAGACATTACCGGGAAATCACGGCTCACCTCTATACCGGCCGGGCCAATACCAACCGGAATTAACAGTCCACGGGTGTGGGTAACCTCTTTAGCGTACCAATTGGCGCGGGGCATAAAATCAAGCAACGGCGCATCATGCACACGGGCCTGTTGCAGCCGGTTATTGGTAGCCAGGGCATAAAAAGGCGCCGAAAAGTTATAATTCATGTGATAGTCGCCATTCCAAAAAGGGGTGTCGCTGGTGTTCCAACCAAATAAGGCCGGTGGAAATTTCTCATCGCGTGCACAGGCCGCCATGGTATAAAGCCCCTGGTAATAGGCCTTCATCAATATATGATCGCCAACGTATAACGACGACATTTGCCAGTACTTTTGCCACCAGTTATTATGTTCTGCCCATAGCTTTGCGTGGGCAAGTGTATCAATACCCTTTACTTTGGCCGCCACATAACCCAGCGGGTCGCGTTGTTTAAACAGGCTCTCCATAGCAATCACCACGGTAACCTTTTTGCCGGGCATTAAGGTTAAATCGCTACTGTTATGGCCCAGAACTTTAAAAGCAGTTGACACCCTTGTAGGGATATCTACATTGTCTTTAAACTGACGGCTCAGGTATGATACATCCTCAGCTTTACCTTTGCTATTTTGAACCATACGATTTTCCGGCGCATTAAGCCTGAGGGATATGGTAAAGGGTTTATCAAACACACCCATTTCAATGAATATTAAGTTATCTGTGGCAGCCACCCATGATTTGACCTCAAGGCCGCCGTCCTGGTTTTGCAGGGTGACGGTGGTAACCCCATTACTAAGCAACTGCTTGGCGCTAAACTGTGGGTTTTTAAAATCGGCAATCTGAATATCGAAAAAGCCGGCAACCCGCGGGCCGGATAACTTATCAGCCTTAGAAACTAAACGCCAGAAATCATTTTTCGACAAATAAAAACGCAAACCCTCCTGGCCAAAGCCTATGCTGGTAAGCACATCGCCATTACCTAATAAAGGTGCATCAACAGAGACATTATTGGGGATGCGTTGAGGAACCGCGTTCCAGATATTCTGATAGGCCGATACTTGCGCGCTAACGCAATGTATACTCAACAACAGTGCGACGCAGAAAAGCAGTCTTTTCATTTAGGTGTGATATCAGATTACGATTGGACACACCAAACAGATCAGTTGAGGTTTACCGCGTTTAGTGTATATCCAAATGTAATAAAACTATCTAAAACATCACCGCCGCGTTATTACGGGGATCGAATGATCTAAACCGAAAAATAAAAAGAAATCATCGCCTCTAAACCAAGCAATACCCACGCTGTCGCAAGGCTCCTGCTTGTGGCCCGCCTGCAGGGTATAGGCATGCAAATCCACGATCTACATTTCATCCGGTATTTTGTATTTTTAGCACATGAGCCGTAATTATAAATTCAGAAATCCCGAAGGATTATATTTTGTAAGTTTCGCAACGGTTTTTTGGATAGATGTTTTTGTAAGGATGGAATATTTTGATTGCCTGATTAAAAATCTTAACTTTTGTGTAGATAATAAAGGCATGGAAATTTATAGCTGGTGTATAATGCCGAGTCATGTGCATTTGGTTTTTAAATCAACTGTTCAAAAACCCGAAGAGTTAATAAGAGATTTTAAATCGCTTACATCAAAAAGAATGATAGCTTTAATAAAAGACAATAATCAGGAAAGTCGGCAGGAGTGGCTGTTAAACTCATTCAAAAAAGCCGGGCAAGCCAACAGTAACAATAATAATAACCAGTTTTGGCAACAACATAACAAACCCATAGAATTGTGGAGTGCAGCAGTTATTGAACACAAAATTGACTATACACATAACAACCCGGTAGTAGCCGGCTTTGTAGAAAACGATTACGAATATCTGCATAGCAGTGCGCGTGATTATGCAGGCAT
>NZ_JBHUON010000005.1:52794-191405 GCF_042686155.1 Mucilaginibacter antarcticus
TTAAGGGATTGGTTAAAGTGATAATAACATAGTGTTTAAAAAGGCGGGCGCATACTTAGCATGCGGGTCACAAGGCAGGAGCCTTGCGACAGTGGAGTGCAGCAGTTATTGAACAGAAAATTGACTATACACATAACAACCCGGTAGTAGCCGGCTTTGTAGAAAACGATTACGAATATCTGCATAGCAGTGCACGTGATTATGCCGGCATTAAGGGATTGGTTAAAGTGATAATAACATAGTGTTTAAAAAGGCGGGCGCATACTTAGCATGCGGGTCACAAGGCAGGAGCCTTGCGACAGCGGGGGTTGAAGGTCAAATATGCTTTAATCTCCGTATGTTTGCTCAATCAGAACTTTTTTTTAAGTTCTGTATATTAGATATTTAAGCTAACGCACAACCCTGATGGCGCCTGAAGATTATGTGAAGTTGTCAATCGAATATAGAGGGCTTATTCTCCACGAAATTATTCAATTGGAAATAGGCATAAATCTTTATTTAATGGAATTTTTTTGCAGGGATATTGATCGGGAAATTGATTTTCAAAACATGATACTTGGAGATGAAAGAATGACTTTAAGTTCAAAAGTCCAAGTTGTACAGAATATCATAACAAATTATGATAAGGAGTGGGGGTTGACATACGTGTCAATTATGAATGACGACAGGAAGAAGGGGCGAATTCCCTTAAATTCGGACTTGCAAAAGATGATAGAGCATAGAAATATTTTTGCACACCGGATGCTAGATGAAACAAATTTCTTGTTAAACCATGCTGACATTGCAAGAGATAAAGAGACAGTAAGATTTGTAAAATTTAAGGACGAGTTATTTGCATTAGATTATACGGATGAGAATTTTGGTAAGATTATAAATTGCATACAAAATATGGCTAATTATTTAGTAACACATAAGTTTAAATGGTAGTTCGGAACCCACGCTGCCGCGCTGCCGCAAGGCTCCCACGCTGCCGCAAGGCTCCTGCCTTGTGGCCCGCATGCAAGGTATAGCACCATGCAAGTCTAAATCTACATTTCATCCGGTATTTTGTATCAGCGCCCCAATGACGCAAATGTTTCGGGGCGGGTAAAGGTTTACTTGCGCCTGTATAACAATTTGACAAAGCTAAACCAAGCAATACGCCTGCACTTTATCAATAAAATAGTTCATGTCAAAAGGCTTGGCAATATGGTCGTCGGCGCCGCAATCTTTGCTTATTTGAGGCAGATCGCTATTGGCTGATACCAGGATAACCGGCAGGTGTTTAAGTTCAGCGGTGCTTTTAATGTATTTGCACATGGCCTGGCCGTTTTCTTTGCCGCTAAGCTGCAAATCAAGCAGTACCAAACCCATATCCTTTTCATGCAGGCGTGTTTTGGCGTGGGTGGTGTCTGCCAGACTAATCACTTTGTAGCCTCCCACTTCCAGTAAAATACTCATCATCTCGGCAATAATAGGCTCATCTTCAACAACAAGTACTTTCTTTTTCATATTGGTGGATTATATGGTCGATATTGCAATAGTTGTACCAAATTACTTCTTTTATGCAGATGACAGCTTTTGTTAGATAGCTTATTAATAGCTTTGCCCCAACACATAACATGACCTACCAGCAAACCATAGATTACCTGTACACGCAGCTACCCGTTTTTACGCGCGTAGGCGCGTCAGCCTATAAAGCCGACCTTAACAATACCATTGAACTTTGCAAACGCCTGGGCAACCCGGAGCGTAAGTTTAAAACCATCCACGTAGCAGGCACCAACGGCAAGGGATCCACATCGCACATGCTGGCGGCGGTATTGCAAACGGCGGGTTATAAAACCGGTTTATATACGTCACCTCACCTGAAAGATTTCCGGGAGCGTGTAAGGATCAACGGTGAGATGATTAGCGAGCAGTCAGTAATTGATTTTGTGGCCGATCACAAAACGGACTTCGAAGAGATCCAGCCATCATTTTTTGAAATGACGGTTGGGCTGGCATTCGATATTTTCGCTAAAGAGCAAGTGGATATAGCCGTAATAGAAACCGGGCTGGGTGGCCGGCTGGATTCGACTAATATTGTTACCCCGCTCCTGTCTATCATTACCAACATTGGTTGGGACCACATGAACATCCTGGGCGACACGCTGCCTCAGATAGCCGCCGAAAAGGCCGGAATCATCAAACCCCAGATCCCGGTGATTATTGGCGAAAAGCAGGATGAGTTAGCTGAGGTTTTCATCCGCAAAGCGGATGAAGAAGGGGCACCTTTGAGTTTTGCAAGCGACCTGTTTGAGGCAAAAGCTATAAGTCAAAAGTCGAAAGGTTATGATGATTTACTTGATATAGAAATCACCTCTCTCAAGGCACAAACCCCAAATCTCCAATCTAACTTACAGCTCGACCTCACCGGCAGCTACCAGCTTAAAAACGTAAAGACGGTTTTAGCCGCCGTAAACGAACTAAGATTACAAGGGTTTACTATTACCGGCGACCATATTAAAACCGCCCTGAGCCGGGTTAAAACACTCACAGGCTTGCATGGGCGTTGGGAAACCCTGAGCATCACGCCGCTTACCATTTGCGATACCGGGCATAACCCCGAAGGGATACGGGAGGTGCTTAACAACATTGCCAGTGTTGATTTTGAGCAGTTGCATTTTGTGATCGGGATAGTAAATGATAAGGACAGCACGAAAGTGCTGTCGATGCTGCCAAAAAACGCTATTTATTACTTTTGTCGGCCGGATATCCCGCGCGGACTTGACGCAGAAACATTAAAGCAACAAGCGCTGAGTTTTGGCCTTAAAGGATCAACTTTCACAACAGTAAAATTGGCGCTAGCTGCAGCGACACAAGCTGCGGCAGCAAAAGATTTGGTTTTTATTGGCGGCAGTACGTTTGTAGTGGCAGAGATAGTTTAAGCAACATTTATAAAAATATGGCGATTCACTTTTACTGATTCACTTCATTTTTAGCCAAAGGGCAAAAAATTCATTAATTACTTATTATCAAATACTTAACATCCAAATCTTAAAGTGTTGATACTGTTTCAAACTGATTCACTTATTTTTATAAAACTTTAATAATCAAATGGTTGACCAAAAATAGTGTTTCAAGTGTTTCATATTTTTATGCGAAAAAAAACGCTATTTCTGTTCAAAAGTTTTTAATCCTATTTTTACCCTGTTTAACATCATCCAATGAGCAATATCAACTGGGGCATAATAGGTTGCGGCAACGTAACCGAAAAGAAAAGCGGACCGGCATTTAACAAAGTGCCCAACAGCAAACTGATTGCCGTAATGCGCCGCAATGCCGAAAAAGCCGCCGATTACGCCAACCGCCATAAAGTCCCGAAATGGTATAGTGATGGTGATGAAATACTGAACGACGACGAAATTAACTCGGTATACATAGCCACTCCCCCAGCCTCGCATATTGACTACGCCCTGGCCGCATTAGCAAAGGGACTAAATGTATATATTGAGAAACCGGTAACCCTAAACGCCGCAGAAGCCAACACTATCGCGCAGGCTGCCAAGCAGAGTACGGGCAAGGTAGCTGTAGCGCACTACCGCAGGCAACAGCCAATGTTTTTGAAAGTCAAGGCTTTGATAGACTCTGAAGCGATAGGCGATGTCCGCACCGTAGAGATCAGGATGTGGCAAAGCCCGCGTCCGCAGCTCATCACCCACCTGGAAGATAACTGGCGCGTTGATCCTGCCCTGTCAGGGGGTGGTTATTTCCATGACCTGTCGCCACATCAGTTAGACCTGATGCTGTATTTCTTTGGAGAGCCGGTGTATTACAGTGGCCGTGGCTTAAACCAGTCCGGCCTTTACGGTTGCGATGATCATGTTAGCGGCCAGCTGATATTTGACAGTGGCGTAGTAGTAAACGGGTCTTGGGCTTTTAACGTAGCCGAAAGCGAAAGTATCGATGAGTGCCTGATTATAGGTAGTAAAGGCAGTATTAGCTTCCCGTTCTTTGGTCACAGCGTCACCACGCGGATAGAGGGCATTGAAGATATCACAGATTACCCTGCCCTTGAGCACGTACAGCAACCTATGATAGAAAAAGTAGTAAGCTACTTTAACGGCCAGGGCGACAACCCCTGCAGTATTGACGAAGCAGCTACCGTAATGAAGATCATTGACGCGTTTAGCAAGCCAGTGTGACCGACATTGCTTAACACACAAATGGCCAGTACGTTATCCATCTAAAATTTGACAAGACCGCAAATGACCACTAAAAAGATGATCGCGCCGTTCTATGACCGTATGGCGCTGATAGTGATCGGCATTATAGCCTTGGGGTACATGATTGTGCTGGGTAAAGAGATATTGGACCCATTGATGTTTGGCTTCCTGTTCGCTATATTACTGCTGCCTATATCAAACTTCCTGGAGCGTAAGTTCAAGTTTCCACGCAGCATGTCGTCCTTTGTAGCTATCCTATTATTCCTGGCGTTTATCAGCTTTATATTTTACCTGGTAGGGGCCCAGATATCCAGGTTGATGGACGACTGGCCGATGCTACAAAAGCAAATCTCGCAATCCTTAAACAATATATACGATTGGGTTGAGGGTACCTTTAAGTGCAATGTAGATAAGCAGAAAGAGTTCATCCACCGTACCGAGGTGAAGATCCTGTCATCAGGTACGGCAGTGGTGAATACTACGTTTGGGGCGGTATCATCGCTGGCGCTGTTCTATGTGTTTATCATAATCTTTACCTTCTTTATCCTATTTTACCGCAGGGTGCTTTACACTTTTATACAGCGGACCTGTAGTACCGAACATGAGCCTATTGTCCATGACATCTCCGGAAACGTACAAGGCATATTGAGGCAATACATACTGGGATTGGTGTTCGAGATGGTGATTGTAGCCGCTGTAGCCTGCACCGCTTTTTGGATGATCGGCATTAAGTACGCCGTGTTATTGGGTATTATGGTCGGGCTATTTAACATCATCCCTTATCTTGGTATTTTCACAGCGCTTTTATTAAGTGTCCTTATTACCTTTGCCACCGGCCCTATAAGCCATGCGATTGAGGTAGGCATCGCGGTGATTGCTATCCACGCGCTGGATGTCAACGTCTTGCTGCCCACCGTAGTAGGATCAAAACTAAGACTAAATGCGCTCATCACGTTTCTCGGCATAGTTTTGGGTGAAATGATGTGGGGCCTATCGGGAATGTTTTTATCGATACCCGTCATCGCTATATTTAAAATAATTTTCGATCGTATCGAAAGCACCAAGCCCTGGGGCTACTTGTTAGGCGGCGACTACGAAATAAAGAAAACCGCAGCAATAAAAATGAAAACAGAGTAGCTGTATTTTTGCGTTTAAAACTATTTACCGCCTATTTCGGATGCCTCAGCTATGACACCCTACGCATAGTTATCCGCCCCTTTTGTTATCTTTACCACCTTTATGAAACACCTGCGCGCCTTACTATTACCATTTTCATTCCTCTACGGGTTGATAGTTATTGTGCGTAATTTTTTGTACGATGCCGGGCTGTTTAAAAGCCGTAGGTTTGATTTACCCGTTATCTCTGTCGGCAATTTGGAGGTTGGCGGGGCCGGCAAAAGCCCTATGACGGAATACCTTATCCAGCTGCTAAAAGATCACTATAAACTAGCTACCCTAAGCCGTGGCTATGGCAGGGCGACCAAGGGTTTTCAAATTGCCACTGCAACCGCCACTGCCTCTCAAGTTGGCGATGAGCCGGCGCAATTTAAGCACAAGTTCCCCGATGTGACGGTGGCCGTGTGCGAGCAACGGGTGGATGGCATTACACAATTACAGCACGACCATGATCTTATCCTGTTGGACGACGCGTACCAACACCGCGCGGTTAAACCCGGTTTAAGCATTTTATTGTTTGACTATAACAGCCTAAACAATCAACGCTGGGTATTACCTGCGGGTAATTACCGCGAACCATTTTTTGGTAAATGGCGGGCGGGCATCATCATTATAACCAAATGTCCGGCTGATATGCCGCAGCAAGAGTTAGAAAAAATTGTCACCAAGATTGCCCCGCAACCCTATCAGCAAATGTTTTTTACAAGCATAGCATACCTGGGTTTGCAAAATCTGGATGGTGTGTCCAACAATACGGTGATAGACGCTGACACCACTATATTTTTACTTACAGGCATTGCCAACGCTAGCCCATTGCTTAGCCATGTCAAAAAACAAACATCAAGCGTTGTTCACCATAATTATCCGGACCATCATCGCTTTAGCTTAAAAAATATCACTAAACTTGCCGATGAGTTTGCCGCGCATCCTTCACAAAAAAAAGTGATCATCACAACAGAAAAGGATGCACAGCGTTTAGGAGAACAGGAATTGCTGCCACTCGTAAAAAAACTACCTATTTTGGTATTACCAATAGGTATCACTTTTTTACATAACGGGCCCGAATTTGATAACATGATCACAGAATATGTCAGCGAATATAGATAGTACTACCCAATACATTAAAAACCGCATCGGCGATTTTGAGCCCGAGGTAGGTATTATATTAGGCACCGGCCTTGGCGGCCTGGTGAGCGAAATTGAGGTTGAAAAGCAACTGATGTACAGCAATATTCCTGATTTCCCGATGTCGACTTTAGAGTTTCATTCTGGCAAGCTTATTTTTGGCCGGCTTGGTGGCGTTAAGGTGGTGGCAATGCAGGGCCGTTTACATTATTATGAGGGTTACAGCATGCAGCAGATCACCTTTCCCGTTAGGGTGATGAAGAAGCTGGGCATTAAAACCCTGTTTGTATCAAATGCCAGCGGTGCACTAAACCCGGCGTTTAAAAAGGGCGATTTGATGATTATTGAAGATCATATTAACCTGCAGCCTTCAAACCCACTAGTTGGCCGTAATAACGACGAGTTAGGTCCGCGTTTTCCGGACATGAGCGAGCCTTATAAATACAATTTGATTAATAAAGGGCTTGACATTGCCTCAAAAAATAATATTACCTGCCATAAAGGAGTTTACGTCGCCGTAACCGGGCCAAACCTGGAGACCCGTGCCGAATACAAATTTTTGCGCGTTATAGGTGGCGATGCCGTTGGCATGAGCACTGTGCCCGAGGTAATAGTGGCCAACCACATGAGCCTGCCGGTTTTTGCAATATCTGTATTGACAGACGAGGGGTTCCCTGAGGAGTTAAAACCGGTATCGCTGGCAGAAATTATTGCGGTAGCCGAGGCCGCAGAGCCTAAACTTACTTTAATATTAAAAGAATTGATTGCCGGTTTAGATGCCTCATAGCTTAAAATACCTCCTTTTATTACTGATTTGCTTTACGGCACAACAGGCTTTGGCGCAGCAATACAACCCGCAGCGCTATGACCCTAATAACCCTAACCGGTTTGACCCGAACAGCCAATACAATGATCCGCGCCGTCGGGACACCGCGCGGGTTGCAGGCAGAGAGCTAACCGGCGATGCACTGCTGGACACGCTGCGTAAACGCGAGCAGCGCGCGCATGACTCTGTAATTTTTACCTCAAAATTTATCCGGGTTACTACCGAGGCGTTGTTGAAGGACAGCACACAGCTTTTCCCGGTTGACACTACGCTTGCAAATTTTGAAAACTACAGTCCGCTGTTTCAGCCGCGGTCGCCTAAGATAAGTTTGAGCGCAACTATGGGTTTAGCACAGCGCAGCCTGTTGTTTGAGCCGCCAAAAACCATAGGGTTTGATGTAGGCCTGCATGCGCTTGATATTTACATGCTCACCCCGCAAGACATTAAATATTATGACTCTCGGGTGCCTGTAACCTGGCTATCCTTGTATACGGCAGGATCTGCAGAGCAGTATTTTAAGGCATTACATACCCAAAACATTAACCCCAATTTAAATATCGGGCTTAACCTTAACTTTGTTGGCTCGCGTGGGTTTTACGCCAGCAACCGAGTGTTGGGGCAAAACGTAAGTAATGTTAACGGCTCGTTTTTTAGCAGGTACGAGTCAAAAAACAAGCGGTATAACCTGTTGGGTAATATCATATTTAACAACATCAAATCACCGGAAACGGGGTCGATATTGAATGAAGATATTTACGGCAAGACCGGAACATTCGACCCAACTACGGAGGCGGTGCGCTTACCTAATACTTTTGAAAACTGGAAAAGCGCCGGCATTTACCTCAAGCAATCGTACTTTATTGGACGCATAGATACCACTACACGTACAGATAATGCCAACGTATTGCCTACACAACGCGTTACTTATACCCTGCACTATAACACCACCAAGTTCGACTTTTTGCAGAACGATGTAGATACCTATCATGTATTCCCAGACTATTATTTCAGCTCAAACCGCTCGCGCGATTCGCTTACCCTTAAACACCTGATGAATGATTTTGGCTATAGTTTTTATCTGCGCGGCAAATCAAATCAGTACGTAAAAAACGAGTTCAAACTTGATCTGGGCCTTACGCAGGACATTTATAGCTACTCGCAACACGTAAGCGATACCGTTGTAAACGAGTATGGATACAAACAACGGATGGCCAGTCAGAAACTAGATGGCTCGTTTCAAAACATTACCGTTAAAGGTAAATTAAGCTATCGTTTTAGTGATAGGGTAAATTTAGAGGGCAATGTTAATCAAATTGTTGTGGGCCGTAATTTTGGCGACTTTTTGTATGATGCAAAATTATTACTGGCGGGCAGCAATAAGGCCGGACGTGTTATTTTAAACGCCTACGTACAAAGCAGTTCGCCATCATTAGTTGCTACACGATGGATATCAAACCATTACATTTTTAATAATAGCTTCGCAAACCAAAAAACAACCAGTTTTTCGTTTAATTACATTAACGAGGCCTTGCAGCTTGACCTTAAGGCCGAGTACTTTCTAATAACCGACTACCTGTACTACCAATCACAGCCGGGCGGGGTAGACGCGCACCCCGTGCAGTTAAGTACGCCAATAAACCTGCTAAAAGTTAGCCTGGGCAAAAACCTTACCTGGCGTAATCTGCATTTTGACAACTTTATAGTTTACGAGAAAACTGATTATCAAAACACCCTGCGCATACCAGAGGTTTACACATATAGCAGCTTATATTATAATACGTTTTTATTCAGGGTATTGCACCTATCAGGGGGTGTAAACGTGCGCTACAACACATCATACCTGGCGCCATCGTACGCGGTGGGCCTTGGTCAGTTTTATAATGGGGCCGATGTAAAGTTTGCTTCTTTCCCGGTAGGGACTGTATTTGTAAAGGGAACCATTAAAAACACTAACCTGTTTGTAGCTTACGATTATGCCAACCAGAACTTATTTAGCAATGGCTATTATACGGTTAACCGTTACCCGCAACAACAGGCAGCATTGAAGTTTGGTGTGAGCTGGTTCTTTTTCCAGTAAGCTTAAATCACCCAAGTTGTCATTTCGATTCGAGGGAACATAAGAATGATAGAGTAATCAAGTCTTCAATTTTTTCTTCTTAGCAGCTGGGAAAAGTACATTATTCAATATCAACCTATATCCCGGCGAGTTGGGGTGCAGGGCAAGGTCTGTCGGTGGTTCGTTCTGATTGTATTGGTAGTTCTCCGGGTCGTGGCCGCCGTAAAAGGTCCATTGGCCTTTGCCAAATTCGCCGTGGATATAGCGGGCTTCGTTAGCAGATTTAAGCTCGCCCATTATAGTTACGGTAGATTTGAGCTTGCTTTTGTTAAAAGCTGTGGCAAGGCCCATAAATCCTTTAATCACACGGTCATGATTTTGGGTAAGCATACTGGGCACCACATCCCATTTGGCCGAAAAATCAAAAAGGGTAAAAAAATCTTCGTCCTGCCTAATGTAGCGGGTATTGCTTACATCAATATCGCTAAATCTGCCGCCGCTACGCCCTTGCGCAAAACCGCTCAGTACTACATTAAAATTCTGGAAAGCAAAGGTTTGTGTAAAATCCAGCTTTGATTGCGCACGTGCGTCTGCCCCATCACCGTCATAGATCTCATCCACAATATCGGTATTAGCTGCCGACAGCGCAATATCAAAGCTATCGGCACCTGAGCACATCGCCAGCAAAAACCCGCCACCCTCGCAAAAATCGCGGATGCTTTTGGCTACCGCCAATTTCATCTTAGAAACTTTAGCAAAGCCAAACTTTTTGGCGGTTGCTTCAAACTGTGCTTTGGTCTGTATAAATTTATCGGCACTGCGGCCACGGTTCTCTTTGCTGTACTGGCCGGTAAAATCCTCGTGATGCAGGTGCACCCAATCATACTTGGCCAAGTCGCCCCTTAATATCTCTTCATCGTAAATCAGGTCAAACGGGATCTCGGCATATTTTAGGGCGACGATCACGGCGTCGTTAGATGGTTGCACACCCTCCCTGGGCGAGTAAACCGCTATGTGCGGGGCCTTTTGCAGCTTAACAATATCCATATTAACCGATGGATCATTGATCTGTGCTTTAACTTGGGCAGTATTCGCGTCGGCCAAAACCTCGTAGCTTATACCACGGATCTTGCATTCGTCCTCGTTCTTTTTAGTATATGATAGTAAAAAACTGCCGCCCCGGTAATTAAGCAACCACTCTAGTTCCTCATCATTCTTTAACACCCAAAAAGCAATACCATAAGCCTTGATGTGGTTTTTCTGCACCTCATCCATAGGTATTAATATAGAAGCCGTCCTACCTATTTTTGGTAAAAGGAAAAGGGCAAAAAATAGAAGGCATTTAAAAAAATACTTCATACTACTCTTTAAAAATACTACCCATGGGTGTCTGGAACCTAGGTTTTCTGTTTCTTCTTCTTAGCTGCAGGGAATAACACATTGTTTAAAATGAGCCTATAACCCGGCGAGTTTGGATGCAAATTAAGGTCAGTCGGCGGGTCGCTTACCGCGTGTTGGTAATCTTCCGGGTCGTGGCCACTATAAAAGGTCCACTGCCCCTTACCATACTCACCATGAATATACCTAACTTCATTAGCAGTTTTCATTTCTCCCATAATTGTTACGCCGGGCTTCACCGCGTTTTTGTTAAAGGCTGTCGTTAAGCCCATAAACCCCTTTATAACCTTGTCATGATTTTGCGTTAACATGCTGGGCACAACATCCCATTTTGCCGAAAAATCAAACAGCGTAAAAAAATCTTCCGTCCGTTCAACAACCCGTGTGGCGGTTACATCAATATCGCTAAAACGGTGGGTAAAAGGGTTCAGGTCCAGTGCAAAGTTTTGAAACGCGAAGGTTTGTGTAAAGTCGAGCTTGCTTTGCGCGCCACGGTCGGCAGGGTCACCGTCGAACATATTTTCGCAGATATCCGTGTTTTGGGCCGATAAGGCAACATCGAAAGTTTCTGCGCCGGAGCACATCGCAAACAAAAAACCACCACCAGAGGTAAACTCGCGAATGCTTTGGGCGACAGCCAGTTTCATTTTTGACACTTTGCTAAAACCCAGCTTTTTAGCCATAGCTTCCTGGGCCTTCTTATCGTCTATATACCATTGGGCCATGCTGTAGCCGGCAAAGAACTTGCTGTACTGCCCGGTAAAGTCCTCATGGTGCATGTGCAACCAATCGTATTTAGGCAGGTCGCCGCGGATAACCTCTTCATCGTATACCAGGTCAAAAGGGATTTCGGCATACTTAAGTACCAGTGTAACAGCATCATCCCATGGCATCTTATTTTTTGGCGAATATACCGCAATGCGCGGCGACTTCTGCAGTTTAACCAGGTCCATATTTACCGATGGGTCGCCCACTTGGGTAACTATCTCGGCCACCTTGGCATCGGCTACTACCTCGTAACTTACGCCGCGGATTTTGCATTCGTCCTCTAGTTTCTTATCGTATTTGGTCATGAAACTACCACCGCGATAGTTAAGCAGCCAATCCACCTCGCCGTCATTCTTTAATACCCAAAAAGCTATGCCATATGCCTTAAGATGGTTTTTTTGGACCTCATCCATCGGCATTAACAGCGAAGCTGCTTTTGTGGTAATGGTAATAAGCGTAAGGGCAAAGAGTAAAAGGTATTTTAAACGGTGCATCATAGTGTTAAGCTGAAGCCAAAAAGGTAAAAGGTGCTTATTCCTTCAATCAAATTTAACGATTTATTACGGAAGGTATTATGTGTTTATTCACAAACCGAAAATCACTTAAACCTTTATCCTTTTACCTTTTACCTTTCACCTTAAAACATTACCTTTGCCAACCATTTAAAAAATTTGACCATGAGTAAAGCAATTATAAAAACAGAGAAAGGCGACATGACTGTCGAGTTTTATGACAATGACGCCCCAAACGCCGTAGCTAACTTTAAAAAATTAGCAAAAGAAGGATTTTACAACGGAATAGCTTTTCACCGTGTTATACCTAATTTTATGGTACAAGGTGGTTGTCCTTTCTCTAAGGACCCGGCAACCGCCTACAAAGCAGGCAGCGGCGGGCCAGGTTACAACATTGATTGCGAGCTAACCGGCGAGTTGCAATATCATGACCGTGGTGTGTTGTCAATGGCTCATGCTGGCCGTAACACTGGTGGTTCACAATTTTTTATCTGTCACAGCCGTGCTAACACTGCTCACTTGGACCGTAACCACACCTGCTTTGGTAAAGTTATTGAAAATGTTGACCTTGTTGACGATATTCGCCAGGGCGATAAAATCACATCAATAGAAGTAACAGAAGATTAATTTAGGGAGTAGTGAGTGGTGAGTGTTTTAGCGCTTGCAATTCACTACCCACCATTCACTACTCACCACTCACAATATGAATTTAAGCGCGATAGTATCAGTAGCAGGCAAGCCCGGATTATGGAAGGCATTGGTGCAAAACAAAACAGGTTTTGTATTAGAAAGCCTTGACGCTCAAAAAACCAAGTTGATAGCTAACCTATCTACTTCGAAATTAGCTGCTTTAGACGAGATCACCATTTTTGGCGACGACGAAGATATCAAACTTAAAGATGTTTTAGAGCGCGTTAAAGCTGCAGCCAACGTACCTGATGCTAAAGCGGACGGCACAACCCTAAGAAACTTCTTCAGAGAAGTTGCCCCGGGCCATGATGAAGAGAAAGTGTATGCTTCTGACATGAAGAAGATCATAAACTGGTACAACATCCTTAAGGAATTGCCACTGTTTAATGAAGCACCTGCCGCCGCACCAGAAGCTGGCGAAGGTGATAAAGCAGCTGCCACGAAAGTTACTGAGAAACCAAAACCGGTAGCTAAGAAACCTTCGGCACCAAAAGCTCAAGCGACGAAAGTAAGCGCACCAAAAAATCCATCGAAAAAAGGATAGTTTGCTGATGTGCAGATGCGTGAATATGCAGACGTGCAAATGATATAATGAAAAAGGCTTACGGTGTACTGTGAGCCTTTTCTATTCAATTCTTTTCATCAAAATCTAAACACCCGGATAAGCATCCGCAGATTCGCAGAATCTACTTACATTCTGGTTGCTGGCATTTTTCGTCGGCAAACTCAGGTTCAAAGGTGCTGTGATTTATGTCCAGGTGTTGCAGACGATGTTTCAAGTCGTGCTTAATGCTGTCAAACAGATGAAGATCCGTAGGTGCAATTACCAGGTGCGCTGTCAGGGCATTTTCGGTGGTGCTTAAGGCCCATACATGCATATGATGAACATCTACCACCCCATCGGCCTTTAACAGCTCAGCTTTGATCTTTTTAAGGTCCATTGCTTTCGGCACGCCGTCCATTTCAAGGCGTAGACTGTCTACCAGTAAGCTCCACGTACCACGTAGTATTATAAAGGCTATAACAAGGCTAACTGCGCTATCAATCCAATAAAATTTGGTAAAGTATATTATAACACCCGCTATAACGACACCTAATGATACCAGCGCGTCGACAACCATGTGCATATATGCGCCTTTAACATTCAGGTCGGTGTCTTTATCTTTAGCAAACAGGTAGGCTGTAAAACCGTTAATGGCTATCCCCACCAAAGCCACCCAGGCAACCGTACTGCCCGATATCGGTTCAGGATGCATAAAACGCATAACCGCTTCGTAAACAATAATGCCAATAGTGGCCACCAATATTACCGAATTAAAAAACGACACGATGATAGTTGAGCGTTTATAACCGTAAGTGTATTTACTGTTTGAACCGATTTTGCTTAGTTTAAAAGCCAGCAGGGCAAGCGCAAGGCTCACCACATCGCTCAGGTTATGGCTGGCATCTGTTAACAGCGATAATGAGCCTGTGAGCAACCCATACACCACTTCGACCACTACAAAGATCGAATTGAGGATGATACCCCATATAAAAGCGGCATTCAGATGATCGAGCTTTGGTGGTTCGTGATGATGGTGCCCGAAACCATGCGAATGATTGTGATCGTGTGAATGGTTGTGCCCCATGTGGTAAAGTTAAGATTTAGAAAGGGGATTTGAAAACACACCTACTCGTGATGATACGGCTCACCCTTTAGGATCGTATAAGCTCTATACAACTGCTCAACAAATAGCAAGCGTATCATCTGATGCGAAAACGTCATTCGCGATAGTGACAGCTTATCGTTTGCCCTTTCATAAACAGATGGATCAAACCCGTACGGGCCCCCAACTATAAATACCAGGCTTGTGGTTGAGCCTATGGATTTTTTGTCTAAAAACGCGGCGAATTGTCTAGATGTCAACTCCATCCCTTTGTCGTCCAGTAAAATAACATGGTCTAAAGGCGAGATCTTTTTAAGCAGCAACTCCGCTTCTTTGACTTTTTGTTGTGGCTCGGTGAGTGCTTTGGTGTTCTTAAGTTCGGACAAGTCAACCATTTCCAGTTTGGTATAGTGTTTTAGGCGTTTAACATATTTGTCTATGCCGTCCCTCAAATAGGCGTCCTCGGTTTTGCCAATGGTTAAAAAGGTTATCTTCATAAAGAAACAATTGTCTATTTCTGCCGTCAAATAAACGGTTAATTAGAATATTAGTGCTTATTTTGACAGAATTTATTTGCCGAATGGAACAGAACATTATAGATCAATACACCCAAAACACCCAACAGGCAACTGCCCAAGCTCAAAAGTTTAAGCAACAGGCCAACGAATACTCATTGATGCGGTTGGCAATATTTGTCGGCTTATTTATAAGTGTATGGATAGGCGCCACCAATGATAATTTCACTTTTATAGCTATATCTGTTGTAGTGCTTGTGTTTGCTTTTGCCTGGCTGGTATCGCGCCAAAGCAAGTATGAGCGACAGATGAGGTATTTTAATGACCTTGCGCTCGTAAATCAAAACGAGATTAACAGTATACAAACTCGTGGCAACATATATGACAACGGCTCGGCCTTTGGTAACGACAAACATTTTTACACCTCGGATCTGGACATTTTTGGACACGCATCGCTGTTTCAGCTGATAAACCGTGCGGCGACCAGTTTAGGCAGCAACCGGTTGGCGACATGGCTAAGCGCCCCGGCTAAAAAGGATATCATAGTTGAAAGACAAGAGGCAGCTGCCGAAATAGTTGACAAAAACCAATGGAAACTGGAGTTTCAAACGCTGCTGTTATTTGCCAATAAAACAGATACTAACCAGCTGAAAGGACTGTTTGCCTATTTAAAAGCGCCGCTTAATATCCCTGGTGAACAAGCTATTTTGAAATATATAAAGGTTGCTCCTTATTTGCTGTCTGCAAGTATCGTAGCCAGTTTATTTTGGCCGATAGCGCAATTGGCGGTACTGCTACTTGGGGCGGCCAACCTGGTCATTGTAGTAACGAAGGGCAGCTATATTGCAAAGTCGTCTGCTATTGCAGATAAGATCAGCAAGACCCTGGCCAGTTACTCGGTAGTATTTGATAAGATAGAAAATCAGAGTTGGCAAGCTAAGCACAACATCGCGTTAGCCAAAACCATTAAAGACAACCATACCTCGAAAAACATAGCCCAACTGGCTAAGCTTATAGACAAGCTTAGCTACAATCTGATCATGGTTGTCGGGTTTGTGTTAAACGTTTTCCTGCTATGGGCGCTTAAACAAACCATAGCCATTGAACAATGGAAACGCAATAACCACGAGAGTTTAGAAGATGCTTTTGAGGTGATAGCGGGCTTTGAAGCACTCGCAAGTATTGCAGGCATTCAACACAACTACCCTGACTGGGCCACCCCTCAAATTGAGGATGGCGCAGCTTATACCTTGGTGGCTAACGATCTCGCTCATCCGCTCATTAGCACGAAAAATCGGGTGACTAACGATTACGAGCTGACAGACACCTTTAAGATTGACATCATCACCGGATCAAACATGGCCGGTAAGAGCACGTTTTTGCGCACCGTTGGTATCAACACAGTATTGGCGCTGGCCGGCGCGCAGGTATGCGCCAACAGTATGACAGTATCTGTAATGACGATGGTGAGCTATATGCGGATCAAAGATTCGCTTAACGAGAGCACCTCTACCTTTAAGGCAGAGCTTGATCGCCTGCAGATGCTGCTGGCCGCTGTTGAACAGGAGTATAAGGTGTTCTTTTTGATTGACGAGATGCTGCGCGGTACTAACTCGGTTGATAAGTACCTGGGCTCTAAAGCGGTTATTGAGCAGCTGATAGCCAAAAAGGGCGTTGGCATGGTAGCCACACACGATCTGGAGATTGCCAAGCTGGAAGCAGACTATCCCGCATACGTGCGCAATTTTTATTTCGACATACAGGTGATAGAGGGCGAAATGCTGTTTGATTATAAGATGAAGCACGGCGAGTGCAAAACCTTTAACGCTACGATGCTATTGAAACGGATTGGCATACATATCCCGACTGCTTAGGTTAGCGCCTTAGCGGACCGGCTATGGTCCGTATAACCTAAAACTAATGAGAACCATTATGAACCTGTTGCTTGCCGGTTTACCTATGCTATCGACCATGCAAACAACCGCTCAGAACCAAACCATCAACCTTATGACAATATTGACAGCAGCTGGCCATGCGCCGGTAAACGGCATTACAATGTATTACGAGATACATGGCGAAGGTAACGGCACGCCCCTGATATTGATCCACGGCGGTGGCTCAACCATTGAAACCTCTTTTGGTGTGCTGCTGCCTTTGCTGGCTACGGACCAAAAGGTCATCGCCGTTGAGCTACAGGCCCATGGCCGTACCAGCGACCGCAACGCACCCGAATCGTTTGAACAGGATGCTGATGATGTGGCCGGCCTGTTAACGTCCCTTAAGGTAGCTAAAGCGAATATTGTAGGCTTCAGCAACGGTGGCACCACCACCCTGCAAATAGCCATGAGGCATCCACAGCTGGTTAACAAGATGGTGGTGATGGCGGGCGCGTATAAGCGCGATGGCTTTATGACGGGCTTCTTTGACTTTATGAAGACGGCCGCGTTTGAAACCATGCCCCAACCCTTAAAGGATGCTTACCTTAAGGTTACACCTAACCAGGCCGGCCTGCTCAATATGTTTAACAAGGACAAGCAACGCATGATAGATTTTAAGGACATTAGCGACGATGCCCTCCGCGCTATTAAAGCCCCTGCCCTGTTTATGGTTGCCGATAAGGACGTCATTAGTGTTGAACATACCTTGGCTATGTCGCGCTTAATTGATGGCTCAGGCCTGGTTGTGCTGCCCGGCATGCACGGCCAGTTTTTTGGCGAAATGGGGTCGCCTAACGACGGTAACAAAGCGCCACAGGCCACCGCAATTTTGATTGGTGAGTTTTTGAAGAAGTAACGATATCAGCACAGCCATTAGCTGGTAAAACGTTTGTTTGTTTCACGCGTGTGTGACACAGATGAAACAAGTGAAACAAGATTTTGAATTAAGACATTGGCAATGAGTAAGTTGCGAAAAATAGGTGAAACAAAATGAAGCAAGAATTTTAAATAACTAACTGATAGTAAACAAGTTATAAATGTGTCATTTTTGCGATAATGAAACAAGTTTGGCAATTTTTCTTAAATTTTCCAACGCAATATAGCCACCTGCCCACCTCAATTACTGCTAATTATCCAACCAAAACCGCTGCAACATCGCACCAAACGCTGTGTTTTTAGTGGAAGCGGCCGGGTTTTATAAGGTTTATTCGGGGTTAATTTGGGCACAAAAAAAAGCGATGAGTTTTCACTCATCGCTTTTTCATATAAGCTATTGCTATTATTGCCTGGCCGGTGCGCCGCCCATGCCGCTTTGGTCGCCGCCCTGGATAACGTCATCGTTGTTAACACCTTTTTTCTTCTGCATTGGGTTGGTTGGGCCAAAGCTCATTTTACCAAAGCTATAGCTAAACGTTAAACCAAATGATTGGAATGGAACCAGGGTTTTAGATTTGGTTCTGAAAGTACTGCTTGATACATCCTGCTCGAATGATTTGTTAACCGCAAATGGCTGCACCGTGTTAAAGCCGATAGAAGCTCTTTTGTCGGCAAACTGTTTTTTCAAACCGAAACCGTAAATACCAAATGCCGGGCTTGCGCCTTGTATTGTTCTGCGCGATGAGTTAACAAAGCCAAAGCCTTCCATCACCAAATTTTTTGGTAGGTTAAGCTGCAAACTACCCATGGCAGTTGATACCATGCGTGTTTTTAAAGCGTCTTGATTGATAAAGGCAGCATATTGATCATATACTGTAGGGTTATACGTAAATACGTTTACAGTACCGCGTATGGTTAAAATCTTAATAGGGTTTATCGACCCAAAAAAGCTTGCACCAACCGAGTTGTTAACCGCTACGTTGTTTGTAGTTGAACGTGTACCCTGTATCTCTTTACCATTAATAGTTTCGCGGATAGTTGCGTTTATAGCCTCTATCATATTATCCGTCTTTTTATAATAAACCGAGAAGTTTACTACCGACGTTTTGATAAAAGCGTTATAGTTTAACTCAAATGTCTGCGATGTTTCTGGCGACAAATTAGGGTTACCAACAGATTGCGATTGCGCCTGGCTACGGTTAATAAACGGATTTAACACCTGTAAACTTGGGCGTTGTATACGTTTGCTATAGCTGGCCTTTACTGTATTAGTACCAAAAACTTTCTGTACGGTTAAGCTGGGTATATAGGTATGATAATTAGCAGTAAATGGCTTTAAGTCCTGGAAAGTAGTTGAGCCCGAGGTTTGATATGGATTCTGCGGATCGCCGGTAATGGCCGTATTTTCATAACGTCCGCCTACTAACACAGCATAGCTTTTAGGTAAGGTGAAAGTTAATACCGAATAACCCGCGTATACGTTCTGGTTATAATAGTATAAGTTAGAGTTGTTGACATCAAAAATGGCGTTGCCGCCGTTTGAGTCTGTGTTGTATATATTATAGATACTGTTTATACGTCTTTGAATGGTTTTACCACCAGCTTCTAATTTTAATAGTTTGCTTACAGGCAAAACATAATCAATCTGCGCGGTATATTCATCATTTTTACCATCGTTGTTACCTTTTTGGCTCGGGTTGGTTGAGCTAAATAAGTTCATGTAATCGGCCTTTATCGTACTATGGCTCCACTGGCCGGATACAATAACCTCATGACCTTCTTTTTTAAACTTATGGGTATAATCTACATTCCAGTCAAAACCCTGAAACTGATTTTTATTTGTGCTATTGTTGGTAAAAGCGCTTGAGTTGGCCGGGGTAAGATTATCCGTACGGGTGGTAGTGCCGTAGCCGTTAAAGTCAAACTTACCGTCGTTTACCCTAATAGTGCTGTTAATGCTGTTAAACGCATTAACTTCATAACCCGCCGTAAGCGACCCGGTAAGGCCGTGTCTGCGCATTTCGCTGTTGTTTGTTGTAAAGTTACGCGCGTCTATCCCGGTCGACTTTAATGTCTGTTCAACCTCGGTACGGGTAGTTTGCGGCCATGTTGAGTTGCCACCCACATTTGCCGATAAGCTAAACCTGTTTTTATTATAGTTAAAGTTGGCGTTACCATTGTTTTGACGGGTACCCACGCCACCGCTGATAGAACCACTAACGCCCGAAGCATTTTTTGATTTGGTGATGATGTTAAGGATACCACCAGAACCCTCTGCATCGTATTTAGCAGACGGTGAGGTAATCACTTCGATACTTTTTATCTGATCAGCAGGGATGGTCTTCAAAAGATCAGACACACTGGCTGCAGCAGCTCCCGATGGTTTACCATTTATCAATACGCGCACGTTTTGATCGCCACGCAGGGCTACGTTACCATTCATATCAACAGATACCAATGGCACTTTTTGTAAAACATCGGTAGCGTTACCACCGGCAGAGGTTACATCCTTTTCGGCGTTGTAAACCAGCTTGTCTATTTTGTTTTCTACCAAAGCGGCAACACCTGTTACAGTAACCTCTTTAAGTACCTTAGCGCTTGGGGCAAGTATAATAATACCCATGCCTTTGTCTGGTTTTGAATCTGTAGTAACAACACCCGTTACCATTTTAAGTGGATAACCAATAAAGGATACCCCCAATTTGTATTCGCCGGGTTTAACACCGTTTATCTGGAAATTTCCTTTTTCGTCGGTAACCACACCATTTATTGGCGAGCTGCCGGTGGCGCGATATATAGCTACAGTAGCGTAGTCTAAAGGTTTTTTGGTGATTGAATCAACAACCGTTCCGGTTACTTTACCCACAATGGTTGAGCCGCCGCCAATACCAAACTGAGCTTTAGCAGTAACTACAGAACAAATTATTGTTATAAGTAGAATTATACGTTTCATTTTAAGGTTTTAATAATAAGGCGCAAAATTAGTGTAATTGTTACAACACAACGGTAATTTTATTACAATTTATATCGATTATGATTGTAGATGTTACAATGGGGGTAAAACACCATAATTAAAAGCTTGGGTCAGGCGATTTTGCTTTGTCTGTCCCAAATTACTCGCGGTTAGGTAGTGACACACCTGGAATAGTTATCGATGCCCGTGATTTGTCATTCTGAGCGTTAGCGACAAGATGCTTCGTACCTCAGCATGACAGGATGGTGAAAGTTTTCTCCCTATATCGTCGAGGCAGGGATTTGCATAGGCTGAGTTTTTAACCCGTTTTTTCAGATTGTCATTTCGAACGTAGAGAGAAATCTATACACAATCAATTAACGCGTGTATAGATTTATCCTTTCGTCGAAATGACAACGTTATTTTGTGGTTCTACACTACCATATTTACAATCCGGCCCTTTACTACAATAACCTTTTTAGGTTGCTTGCCGTCAAGATAGCGTTGTACGTCGGCGTTAGCTAAAACAAGGGCCTCTATATCTTTAGGTTCAAGGGTTAAAGATATGCTCAGGTTCATTTTAGTTTTACCGTTGATGGATATCGGGTATGCAAATTCATCCTCCACCAAATAGCTTGGGTTAAACGTAGGATATGGCGCGTATGATAATGTGCCGGCCGGGTTACCTAACAGCGTCCAAATTTCCTCGCAAATGTGTGGCGCATAAGCCGACAATACCACAACCAGATCTTGCAACACCACACGGTTATTACATTTAAGATCAGTTAGCTCATTTACCGCGATCATAAAGCTGGATACCGAAGTATTGAACGAGAAACGCTCAACATCCTCCTCTACCTTACGGATGATCTTATGTAACGCTTTCAGCTCAGCTTTTGTAGGCTCGGCATTGGCTACGCCAAACTCCCAGGCATCGTTATGGAATAAGCGCCAAAACTTACGCAAGAATTTAAAGACACCCTCAATGCCATTGGTATTCCACGGTTTGCTTTGCTCAAGCGGACCAAGGAACATCTCGTACATACGCAAGGTATCGGCGCCGTAACGAGCAATCAGATCGTCGGGATTTACCACGTTGAATTTAGATTTTGACATCTTTTCAACTTCGACACCGCAGACGTATTTGCCGTTTTCGAAAATGAATTCGGCGTTGGCAAAATCCTCTCGCCAGGTTTTAAATTTGTCGGTATTTAAGGTCTCGTTGTCAACAATATTGACATCTACATGTAAAGGCGTGGTTTTGTATTGGCTGATTAAGCCGTGAGATACAAAAGTATTGGTGCCTTTGCCTTCCTCGTCTACTAAACGGTAAACAAAGTTTGATCTCCCCTGGATCATGCCCTGATTAATAAGCTTTTTAAATGGCTCTTCTTCCACTACCAGGTCAAGATCCTTCATAAACTTGTTCCAGAAACGGCTGTATAACAGGTGCCCGGTAGCATGCTCGCTGCCACCAATGTACAAATCAACATCTTTCCAGTAAGCGATGACTTCTTTCGATGCAAATTCCTTGTCGTTTTGTGCATCCATATAGCGGTACCAGTACCAGCTGCTTCCGGCCCAGCCCGGCATGGTGCTTAGTTCGTAAGCATATTCAGCCCCCTCTAAATCTCCCCCGGTAGGGGAGACTTTTTGATTAGCCTCCTTTAAAGCCCTCCCTTCCGGGGAGGGTGGGGTGGGGCTGTCCTCTAAATCTCCCCCGGTTGGGGAGACTTTTTGATTAGCTTCATTTAAAGCCCTCCCTTCCGGGGAGGGTTGGGTGGGGCTGCCCTCTTCCGGGGAGGGTTGGGTGGGGCTGCCCTCTCCCGTGAAATGGGATTTATCTCTTTCTGGCAATAAAGCAAGCTTTTCTTTTATTTGATCAAATACATGCTGGGGATTTTGTAAGACCTCGTCATTTGTAAACCTAATTACCTGAAAACCAAAATGCTTTAACACTTCGGTTCGGGCATCATCAGCTTCCTTAATTAATTTATGGTGATGACCATCCAGTTCAACGATCAATCCTTTTTCTAACGATACAAAATCAGCAATAAATTGATCTATCACGTGTTGGCGTCTAAATTTATAACCAGTTTGGTCCTTTCTCAGAAACTGCCACAAGATATTTTCTGCTTCGGTAGGTTGGTTTCTGTTACCGCGACTGTAGTCTTTCAGTTGGTCGTAGTACACAGGGTCTGCGGTCTCTCTGTAATTACCGGCCTTGTGCTCCGCCGAAGTCTCCCCTACCGGGGGAGATTTAGAGGGGGCTGGGCTCGGTTTGTAATTCCAGCCTTCGGCACGGCCTAATGGTGGTTCGCCGCTTTCGGTTGGCAGGTATTTATCAACTTCGGGCAATAGCAGTGGCAAATCGCCCTCTGTAATTAAATGTGGTAATCCGTCTTTAAAATAAACCGGCACCGGCTCGCCCCAATAACGCTGACGGCCAAAAATAGCGTCGCGCATCCGGAAATTAATTTTGGCTTTGCCAAGGCCAAGTTCTTCCAATTTAGCAACAACTGCTGCTGTGGCTTCTTTATAACCTAAACCGTTTATAAAACTTGAGTTAACGTACGCACCTTCCTTAGTTGGGTCGGCTTCGGTCTCCGTGTTCTGGGCATCGAGGATCTGAATAATCGGCAAGCCAAAATGCTTCGCAAACAAATAATCGCGCTGGTCGCCGCTTGGTACAGCCATAACCGCACCGGTACCATATCCTGCCAAAACGTAATCGGCAATGTAGATCGGCACTTTCTGGTCATTAAGCGGGTTAATAACATAGCTGCCCGTAAAAGCACCCGATACCGTTTTGGCATCAGCCATTCTATCTAACTCTGATTTCTTTTTAGTTTGGACAATATAAGCCTCAATCTCTGCTTTTTGATCAGCGGTGGTCAACCCGGCTACCAGCTCATGTTCCGGGGCAATTACCAAAAACGTAACGCCAAAAACAGTATCAACACGGGTAGTAAATACTTCGATGGCAGCCCCCTCTAAGTTTATAGCCCCCTCTAAATCTCCCCCGGTAGGGGGGACTTTTTGATTAGCCTCCTTTAAAGCCCTCCCTTCCGGGGAGGGTGGGGTGGGGCTGTCCTCTAAATCTCCCCCGGTTGGGGAGACTTTACCCGCACTCATAGCCCTCCCTTCCGGGGAGGGTTGGGTGGGGCTTATCGGGAATTTTACAGATGCACCGGTACTTTTACCTATCCAGTTTCGCTGCATTTCTTTTAGTGGTTCAGGCCAGTCTATTTTGTCCAGCCCTTGCAATAAGCGTTCGGCATAGGCGGTAATGCGCATGCTCCACTGCATCATTTTCTTTTGCTCGACAGGGTAGCCGCCGCGCTCGCTAAAGCCGTCTTTTACCTCGTCGTTAGCTAATACAGTACCTAAGGCGGCGCACCAGTTTACGGTACTTTCGCGCAGGTAGGTAAGGCGATACTTTAACAACTCGTTTTGCTGTACGGGGTTGCTCATGGCTTTCCACTCGTCGGCAGTAAAAGTGGATATTTCTTCATCGCAAACCGCGTTGATGCCTGCAGATCCGTTGCTTTCAAAATGAGCAACCAGTTGTGCAATGCTTTCGGCTTTGTCGGCAGCTTTATTATACCAGCTGTTAAACAACTGCATAAAAATCCACTGCGTCCATTTATAGTAATCGGGCGAACTGGTGCGTACCTCGCGGCTCCAGTCGAACGAAAAACCTATCTGGTCTAACTGGCGGCGGTAAGTAGCAATGTTAGCCTCGGTAGTTACGGCGGGGTGCTGCCCGGTTTGTATAGCGTATTGCTCGGCCGGCAAGCCAAAGCTATCGTAACCCATTGGGTGCAATACGTTAAAGCCTTTCAGGCGTTTGTAGCGTGCAAAAACATCAGAAGCAATGTAGCCCAGCGGATGGCCCACATGCAAACCGGCCCCCGATGGGTACGGAAACATATCAAGCACATAGTACTTGGGTTTGTCGCTTTTATCTTCGGCTTTAAACGTTTGATTGTCGGCCCAAAATTGCTGCCACTTTTGCTCTATATCTTTAAATTGATAATCCATTATTGTACGCTAACAGTTGTTCAAACCGCGAATTTAACAAAATCCATATTATTTACCGCCAATAATGACGAAGGCGTATGTTTTAAGTTGATTATCTTTTGTGGTGCTTTTGAAAGTGCATTTTTAAATTATCTTCGCAGCACCTTAAAGATCACAATGATGAAAAAAATATTTACCACACTATTATTGATGGTGGGCGCATGCTCATTAACACAAGCACAAGTAACAAAAGGACAAACGGAATTTGGGCTAGGCATAGGCTATGGCGCCTCGTATGTTACAGAAGGCGGGTCAGGCCAGACCAGCAAATCTATCGGCGTTTTAAATGTAGCAGCATCGTTAGACCACTATTTTTCTGATAGATGGAGCTTAAAGGCAAAAGTAGTTTATGATAAAAAAGGTTGGGGTAATGGCTTTATCACTGATCTTTCTACCGGAAAAACGGTTACCGGCGTTCAATACAATTACGATTACATTACCGTACCTGTTATGGCTAACTGGCATTTTGGTAAAACCCGCAATTGGTACCTAAATTTTGGCCCGTATGTTGGCTTTTTATTAAGCGCAGAAGCTAAAGATTTTAATTTAGATGTTAAACCGTATTCGGCCACTACTGATGCCGGCCTGGCAGTGGGCATTGGTGTAAAAATACCGCTTTCTGAAAAACTTAAATTCTTTGTTGAGTATGATGGACAATCGGGGTTTGTAAACGTGATTAAAAGTGCCGCCAACTCATCACAAATGGGCAGGGGCAGCTTTAACGTAGGCCTAAACTTTTAACACCGCGTAATAGTTAAATTACACCAGCGCTATTTCTAATCAAAAATTTAGATTTATCTTAGCTTTAACTTAAACAACAAAAACCAATTATGAAAAAAATTTTTACTACTCTTTTGATCGCATTGGGCGTTTATACCGCTGGCAGCGCGCAAGACAAAAAACTGGAATTTGGCTTTGGTGCCGGTATTAACAGCTCATACGTTACATTAGATAACGATTTTGTGGATGTTAACAAACCGTATAACCTAGGCACCGGTTTAATTTGGGAACCAAACATATTTGTCTCTGCTGCTTATAGTTTCAACCCACAATGGGCCCTGAAGGCTAAGGTTTATTATGACTCTAAAGGATCCGGCGATGGTATAAAGAAAGCTCCTGTAACCGGTGGCCCAAATGCCAACGGTGTTTATTTTCCGTTAAAGTATATTACTGTGCCAATCACTGCACAAATGAGCTTTGGCCGCGAAAAAAACTGGTATGCTAGCGGAGGTGGATATGTAGGCTTTTTATTAAGTGCCAAAGAAAACTTTAACAATACAGACCTAAAAAGCGATTTTTCGAGCACTGATGCCGGTATAGACTTGGGCATAGGCTTAAAATTTCCTATTAGTAATGGTTTAAAATTCTTTGTCGAAGCAGATCGTCAGTTTGGGTTATCAAACATCTTGGTTAATGGTAAAGACGGGGCTCAAAATCAACGTACAGCATTTAGCGTCGGTATAAATTTTTAAGCTCACAAAAACTAATACAGGCTCGTCTCCACAAAGGAGACGGGCCTTTTTTATTCGCTTAAAATATCAACACACTTTTTACCCAAAGTGCCTATCCTGGTTTGGAGCGATTTTAACGCCGTGTCATCTTTAATATCAGTGTATAGCTTTTTTATGAGCGCCAGCGTTTCGTCGCTTGGGTCGCAGGCCTGGGCTTTCTCTAAATGCGGCAAGGCTTTTTGCACAGCAGCTTTGTAACTGTTAAATGCTTCCGTACCTCCGGATGATAGCTTTGCATACCATACGTCCGCGGTTTTTACATACAAATATCCCAGCGCCCTATGCACAACGTAATAATTCGGTTCGGCAACTGCCACCTTCTCATACAGCGGTATAGCCTCTACCGATTGGTTGTCATCCTCATATAATTTGGCCAGCCCGTTATAAAAACTGGTGCGGCTTTTGGCCGGTAGCTTATCAGTAAGCTTTAATATCTTCTCCCCCATTTTCATGGCCTCGTCGGCTTTGCCCTCCAGGCACTTCAGGTTAAAATCAAGATATTGATCATAAACCTCGTCGGGGGTTTGGGCTTTTGCCTTGACGCCTGCGATAGTTATCAGTAGCAGAATTATTATCTTTTTGAGCATAGTCAAATATAGGTTGTTTGAGTTGGACGGCTTTTAAAAAGGAATGTAAAATAGTTTAGTTTGGTTAAATAAGATAAATTTGTTGTTTAAACACGGTGGGATGAGAATAATAAGTTTCTTTAAATCAATACTAGACCCCAATACCCGACATGCCAGGTCAAGCTATGACAACCCGAAGGAATTGCCCCCTAGCGTCAAGGATCGAGAGTTCAACAATAACTTATTCATCACCAAACAGTATTGCGACAAGCAATTAAAAGATAACAGTAAAGGCACGGCGTCTATTTTGCGCACCACTAACCCGGTGTACTATAGGGAAGATATTTTTAAATTCGCATACTCATCTTTCGAGGAAACTATATGGACGTTAGATCCAAACAACCGAGATAACGAATTTTTAATCTCTTCATTATTTACAGCCCAACTACGCAGAAAGGAAAACGCTGTTTTAAGCTTTGACGGTGTAGAAAACATAAAAGGAAAAATTCTGATTGCTGATTTTGATGAATCCGTAACCGATGGCGCTTCAGAGGTCTGCTCAGAAGGATTTATTGATGTTTATGATTTACCACCAATTGATACCTGGTTTTACCTTGCAAAGAGACCAAATGGCTACCGGTGTATATATGCCTGGGTTCCTGAACAATTTGTAGAATTAGTTGAAAGGGCGATTGCTGTTAATTGTATAGACTGTTTAAGTTGGTATGTTGAAGAAACGCAATTTTAAGCGTCAATTTCCCTTCATATTTCCCTTCAAAAAATTATCTTTGCCCATGCAAGAAAAAATCCTCATTCTTGACTTCGGCTCGCAGTTTACGCAACTTATAGCACGCCGGGTTAGGGAACTCAATATTTACTGCGAGATTCACCCATTCAATAAAATTCCTGAAATTGACGACAGTGTAAAAGGTGTTATCCTTTCGGGCAGCCCTTTTTCTGTACGCCAGGACGATGCCCTGCATATTGATACTAAGCAGTTTCATGGCAAGTTACCTTTATTGGGTGTTTGCTATGGCGCGCAATATTTGGCCCATTTTAACGGTGGCGAGGTACTACCATCAAGCACCCGCGAGTACGGCCGTGCTAATTTAACTTACATTAATAAAGACAATGCCCTGTTTAAGGCTATCCCGGTAGGCTCGCAAACCTGGATGTCGCACGGCGATACCATTGCAACGCTGGCAGATGATTTCGAGATCATAGCCAGTACAGACAGCGTAAAAGTTGCTGCTTATCAAATCACCGGCACGCAAACGTACGGCATACAGTTCCACCCCGAGGTTACCCACAGTTTAGACGGCAAGCAGTTGCTGCAAAACTTTTTGGTTGACATTTGCGGATGCGCACAAGACTGGACCGCCGACTCGTTTGTTGAAACCACCGTTGCAGAACTTAAAGAAAGAATAGGCGACGATAAAGTAGTGTTAGGCTTATCAGGTGGTGTTGACTCATCGGTTGCGGCAGTGTTGCTGCACCATGCCATTGGCAAAAACCTGTATTGCATATTTGTTGACAACGGTTTATTACGTAAAGACGAGTACCAACAGGTACTGGACTCGTACGAACACATGGGCCTTAACGTACGCGGCATTGATGCCAAACAACGTTTTTACGATGCCCTTGCAGGCTTAACAGACCCCGAAGCTAAACGCAAAGCCATTGGCCGCGTGTTCATCGAAGTATTTGACGATGCCGCGCACGAGGTGCAAGACGTAAAATGGTTAGGCCAGGGCACCATTTATCCTGACGTTATCGAATCCCTGTCTGTTAAAGGGCCGTCAGCTACCATCAAATCTCACCATAACGTAGGCGGCTTGCCTGATTTTATGAAGTTGAAGGTAGTTGAGCCGCTAAACACTTTGTTTAAAGACGAGGTGCGCCGCGTAGGTAAGTCATTAGGTATTGATCAAATTATTTTGGGCCGTCACCCGTTCCCGGGTCCGGGTCTGGCTATCAGGATCTTAGGCGAGGTTACACCCGAAAAGATAGCAATATTACAAGAGGCCGATTCGATTTTCATCAACAATTTGCGTAGCGCGGGTGTTTATGATAAAGTTTGGCAGGCAGGCACCATATTTTTACCGGTACAGTCGGTAGGTGTTATGGGCGATGAGCGTACTTACGAAAACGCTGTAGCGCTGCGTGCTGTTGAGTCTGTTGACGGGATGACTGCCGATTGGTGCCATTTGCCGTACGAACTGCTGGCCAAGATCTCTAACGAGATCATCAACAACGTAAAAGGAATTAACCGGGTAGTATATGATATCAGTTCAAAACCGCCTGCTACAATTGAGTGGGAATAAAAGGTTTTTAGTTTTAGGGGTAGCGTTGCTTGTTGCTGCATGTTCGCCAAAAGTGCGGCCTGTAACGCCACCCGTAAAACGTACTGAAACACCTGTTGCCAAACCCGAGCCGAAACCAAAGCCGGTACCTGCCCGGCAATCAAGCATAGCTATGTTGCTGCCTTTCGGGCTTGATCATTTAAGTTCGGGTTTTACAAGGCCGGCTTTAACACAAGCTAATATCGCTTTAGATTATTACCAGGGTTTTAAACTGGCTTTAGACTCGCTTACCGCGCTGGGTTATAATTACAAATTACAGGTGTTTGATACCAAGGGCGAAACCGCGCAATCGCACGCATTGGCTTTTAACCCGCAGGTGCGATCGTCTGACCTGATCGTAGGTCCTATTTTCCCCGACGATCTGAAAGCTTTTAGCAGCGCATTGGTTGGTCAGGTTAAGCCTATCGTATCGCCCCTATCGCCCGCGGCGCCGGCTACTATCAACAATCAGAATTTAATTACCGTTACCCCGCCGTTAGAATATCACGCCCGGACGGCTGCTAAATACGTACAAAACCGTATCGCACCCAAAAAGGTGTTTGTGTTAAGGTCGGGCTTTACTGAGGAGAACGAATACATTACCCCGTTTAAAAACACCATTGACAGCTTAAGCAAAGGCCGTATACAGGTTGTGCAAACAACCGTTTCAAGAGGTAACCTAAACGCTATATTGTCACAATTTACTACAAGCGGGCCCAACGTAGTTATTATCCCATCAACCAATCAAGCGTTTTTAGCGGCTACTATGCGCACGCTTGATTCTGTAGCTAAAAGGTATCCGGTGATATTAATAGGCCACCCAAGTTGGGAGAAGTTTAACTTTTTAAAGGCAGATCTGTTGCAGCGATTAAAAACTCATATCACCCTTTCTGATAAGATTGATTACAAGCAGGCGGCAATTGCTAATTTCATGCGTACTTACCGCAAAACTTACCGTGCCGAAGCGGGAGACTATGCCATAAAGGGCTTTGATGAGGGTATGTATTTTGGCCGCATGTTGGGCGAAAATAAGGGCGAAATCAAAAATCTGACAACGACAGATTTTAACGGTTTACATAACAATTTTCATTTTATTAAAAAACCGGGTGTTGGTTACATCAACACTCACGTCAGTGTGATGGATTACCGCAATTACCAATTAAGAAAGGTAGAATGAAAGCCATAAACCAGCTTAAAACATTTCAGCGCATACTGGGCGAATACCCCGCCGAAACGCCTCTAGGCAAATTTTTACCGGGCTTTTATCGCCAAAATAAACAAATGGGTTCTAGCGACCGCAGGGTTGCCAACCGTTTGGTATACAACTATTTCAGGTTGGGTAAAGCTTTGTGGAACACCCCCACGGAGGACCGCCTGATGGTAGCCGAGTTTTTATGCAACACGCAAATCAACTCGTTCATTCAGCATTTTAAACCCGACTGGGCGGCTTGTATAGGTTTTAATATCGACGAAAAAATAGACCTGGTTACCAAAACCTACCCTGATTTTAAACTGGAGGATGTTTTCCCGTGGACCGATCAGATCTCGCCGGCAATAGATAAGCAGGCATTTTTGAAATCGTTTTTCGTACAGCCCGATTTGTTTATACGCGTACACAACGGGTATGACCATTTGGTGAAGGCCGAGCTTACAAAGGCCAATATTACCTTTAAAGACGAAGGGAACGGCTGTTACGCTTTACCCAACGGTACACGGTTAGAAAACATCTTTACTACCCAGCATTGGTTTGAGGTACAAGATTATTCGTCGCAGCAAACGGCCAACTATTTTAAACCTCAAAAGTGGGATGCCTGGTGGGATGCCTGCGCGGCAAGCGGCGGCAAATCATTATTGCTGCACGAGTTGGAGCCAAATTTGAAACTGGTGGTATCTGATATTCGCGAGTCCATCTTAGCCAATCTTGACGAACGTTTCCGCTCTGCGGGATTAATGAAATATCAGAAGAAACAACTGGACCTGCTTCAAAACGTAGATCAGGAATTGCATAACTACGCGTTTGACGGCATTATACTTGACGCCCCCTGCAGCGGCGCCGGCACCTGGGGCCGTACGCCCGAAATGATATCGCAGTTCGAATTACCTAAAACGGCTTTCTTTCAACGCCTGCAAAAAACCATTGCCACTAACGTTATTAAATATCTTAAACCCGGCAAACCACTCATTTACATCACCTGCTCTGCTTTTAAGGCAGAAAATGAGGATGTGGTAGATTATTTGGTTACCGAATGTGGTTTAGAGTTGGAAGAAGTTAGGGTGTTAACGGGATATGAAAACAAGGCTGATACAATGTTTGTGGCCCGGCTAACTAAGCCTACCTCTTAAATTATTCGGTTTTTTTACTTTTATTGATGATCTTATAAATATCCAGTCGCCTGTCTTTTAGATTTCTTACAGCGCCAAAGCTGTGCAGCTCCTTCAACAAGTCAACATCCACATCGGCAATCAAAGTAGTTTCTGTATTAGGTGTGGCTTCGGCCTTAATGCCGTTACTCGGGAACGCAAAATCAGAAGGCGTAAATACCGCCGATTGCGCGTACTGAATATCCATGTTATGTACTTTTGGCAAATTGCCCACACTGCCGGCAATAGCTACATAGCACTCGTTCTCTATCGCCCTGGCCTGGGCGCAGCTCCGTACCCTGGTGTAGCCATTCTGCGTATCTGTCATAAACGGAACAAACAATATAGACATTCCTTGCTCGGCCAATAATCTTGGCAATTCCGGAAACTCTACATCATAACATATCAAAATACCTATTTTGCCGCAATCGGTATCGTACGTGGTGATCTGGTCGCCACCTACCATGCCCCAGGCGCTTTGCTCTGCGGGAGTTAAGTGAATCTTACGGTACATTTCATATGACCCGTCCCTGCGGCACAGGTAACCTATATTCTGTAGTACCCCATCTTCAAGGTATGGCATGCTGCCGGTGATAATATTGATATTATAACTGGTGGCATAAGATATAAACCTATCGCGTAGCGGGATTGTGTATTTCGAAATTTCGCGCATGGCTTCTGCCCCGCTCATATGGTTATAAGCGGTCATTAAAGGCGCGTTGAACAGTTCAGGGAACAATACAAAGTCGCTTTGATAGTCGCTGATCACATCCACAAAAAACTCAATTTGCTCGCATAACGAATCCATGTTTTCAAATGGCCGCATTTGCCACTGCACCAAACCTATCCGGATAACCGATTTTTTGGAGTTAATGTGGGCCGCTTCTTCGTTATAGTAAATATTGTTCCACTCTAAAAGCGATGCATACTCAAGCGATTGGGTGTCACCCGGCAGGTAGCCCTTCAAAATCTTACGGACGTGAAAATCATTCGCTAGCTGAAATGACAGCGTCGGGTCATGTATTTCTTTGCCTTTTACCTTTTCAAGATAGGCTTTAGGAGTTAGCTTATCGGCATAATCCTTATATTTTGGTATCCGCCCGCCTGCTATTATCGCTCTAAGATTATGTCGCTCACAAATTTCTTTCCTGGCATCATACAACCTACGTCCTATGCGCATGCCACGGTGATCCGGGTGTACAAAAAAGTCAATGCCGTAAAGTACGTCGCCGTCTTCATCGTGGGTAGAAAAGCTGTAGTTCCCTGTTATCTGGGCGTAGGTGTGGCTATCGCCAAACTTTTCGTAATCTACTATTAATGACAGGGCACAACCGGCTATAGCCCCGTTAACCAGGATACAGATCTGCCCCTCAGGAAATATCTTAACCAATTTGGTGATATGCGATTCGCCCCAGTAAGAAGCGCCTTCCCACTCGGAGTATGCTTCAATCATAGAGGATTTTAAACCTAAATAGTCGTCTTTGGTTAAGGTACGTAACTCTATTTTCAGATCTTCGTTAGTCATGCTGATATTTTTGCAAAAAAAAGGGTATAATAAAAAAGCATCTCCCTGTTAAAGAAGATGCTTCACAATAATTTTATATAGTGTATTAAGCTACTTTAACATTTACTGCGTTTGGACCTTTACGGCCTTGCTCAATGTCAAAACTAACAACGTTATTCTCGCGAATGTTGTCAATCAGACCTGATGAATGAACAAATATTTCGCTTCCACCATCATTAGGTGTGATAAATCCGAAACCTTTTGTTTCATTAAAAAATTTTACTGTTCCTTCTTGCATTATATTGTATTTAATAAGCCGCCAAGGTAGGCATTTAAATTCACTTTTTTTTGTTTTGGTAAAAAAACTTAACAAATATTATAATCTGTAGTTAACAGGGTGACTTGCTACAAGTGCGTATTACTCCTAAACAACTTTATCGCGATAGCTAATAAAATAACACCGAAGGCTTTACGCAGTATCTCTATACCGGTTTTGCCAAATAGCTTTTCTAACCATTGCACGTTTTTAAGCACCAGGTATACAAACAGCGTATTAATGATGATGCCTACCAATATGTTTTGCGTTTGATACTCGGATTTCAAGGATAAAAGGGTAGTCATGGTACCGGCGCCTGCTATGAGGGGGAAAGCCAGTGGAACGATAGACACCGTGCTGGTAAGTTCCTCGCTGTTTTTAAAAAGGTTAATGCCTAAGATCATTTCCATAGCGATTATGAAGATGACCAATGAACCTGCAATGGCAAACGAAGGGATATCTAAACCGATAATATCCAACAACTTATCGCCCACAAATAAAAAAACGATCATTAGTATCAATACCACCACGCTGGCTTTTTCAGACTCGATATGCCCTGCACGCTGGCGCAGCTGGATAACTACAGGGATGGCGCCCAGTATATCAATGATCGCGAAGAGGATCATTGTTACTGACAGGATTTCTTTAAAAACGAAGGGCTGCATAGGTTACGCTTTAGCTTTGAGCATAAAGCTAAACAAAAGCGCGATCAAAATATAAAAACTTGCCAGCCAAAATACCGTGTGTACAGAAATTACAGCTACAAACCCTGCTGTTATAGGCCCTATTACCTGTCCTAAAGAGATGTAAGCCTGGTTTACTCCCATTACCTCGCCTTGTCGTTTGGGGTCGTTATGGTCGGCTATAATAGCGTTGAGCATAGGGTTGCGCAGGCCGTTAAATATGCCGTAAATAAATATGCAAATAGCAAATGGGATTAATACCGCCGTAAAGCCTGAGCCAGCCATGGCCGCCAAACACAAAGCTGTAGATATTAACAAGATGACCGATTTGGCTTTAATAAACTTGATAGCACCCGGCACAATAAGCTGCCCTAAAATACCCGAGACACCAAAGGCAGCGTAGAATATACCTATCTGGGTAGGCTTAAGCTTGAGGATGTCTAACGTAAAGGTTTGAAAACCAATAAGCATGGTAAACTGTGCGGTGGTGAGCAAAAAGCCAACTAAGATAGCCAGGCCAACGGCAGGCATCTTTAAAACCGTTACCAATGACTTAAAGCTGAATTTGCTGTCCTTTTTCGCCTTACTACGCTTGGCAGCGGGATTGGTTTCTTCTAAAAAGAACATCGTAAGTAGTATGCCTGTCAATGAAATCGCGGCAGCAAAGTAAAAGGGCACTTTGGGGCCAAGCTCGTTAAGTAACCCGCCCGCGGCAGGGCCAATTACAAAACCAAACCCGAAGGCCGAACTAAGGAAACCAAACTTCTTTGCGCGATCTTTTGCTGTGGATGTGTCGGTTACCATGGCCTGGGCTACAGATATGTTACCACCCGTTAAACCGTCAAGTATCCGCGCAGCGAAAATGATCATCAGGCTCTCGGCCCAGGTAAACATCAGGAAGGATATGCAGGTGCCTATTAAGCTAATGGTGAGGAGTGGCTTGCGGCCAAACCTGTCTGACAGTGCGCCCATAAAGGGTGTAGCTATAAACTGCGCTACCGAGAATGCGGCCGTAAGCAACCCGATGGTTTGCGGCGTAGCGCCGTACTTTTTACCGATGGTGTACAGCAGCGGCACTATGATACCAAACCCAATGGAGTTGATTATACATATAAAAACTAATATCCAGAGGTTTTTGTTGCTTTTCACTGTTTGCTTATATCCCCAGTAAAAAGCATTAAAAGCAAAAAAGGTTCTGAAATTCAGAACCTTTTTTGCTTATGTATCTAAGTTGTTATTCAACAAATTTAGGGTTTGGCGGATCGTTAGCGCTCTCCGTTTTACCATGACGCACGTGCGAGTGTTTAATACTGTAGGTAAAGTAAATAACCATACCTATAGCCATCCAAATAAACAGGCGCAACCAGTTTTCTAAACCTTCGCTACCCATCATACATAAACATATAAGCGCGCCAAGCGGGCAAACAATGTAATATAATGGTGTTTTAAACGGACGGGTGATACCTGGGTCTGTACGTCGCAATATGAATATACCAAGGCATACCAGTACGAACGCGAACAGCGTACCTATACTCACCATGTCGCCCACAATGCTATCCGGTATAAAGCCACCGAAGATAGATACCATGATAAAGAACAACCATTGAGATTTGTACGGGGTACGGAACTTAGGGTGCAATTTTGAAAATATAGAAGGGATCAATCCGTCAATACTCATGGTGTAGAATACGCGGGTTTGGCCCAGCAACATCACCAAAATAACTGATGAGAAACCAGCTAAAATAGCTACCGTTACCAGTTTACCTAACCAGCCATAACCACCGCCCATGGCAGCTGTAATAGCGTAAGTTACTGATGCTTCTTTACCTTGCAGTAAAAACTCTTTGTAAGGCACCAAACCTGTTAACACGTGCGAGAACAGGATGTATAAAACAGTACAAAACACCAAAGAGACCAAAATACCTTTAGGCATATCTTTCTGCGGGTTTTTAGCTTCCTGTGCTGCTGTTGATACGGCATCAAAACCAATAAAGGCAAAGAACACCACACTGGCACCACGTAAAACACCCAGCCAACCGTGGTTAAACGTGTCGGCGTAGTTTACCGTACCTGTGTTGGTAGTTACCGAGCCTGCATCAGCAGGGATCATGTATGGGGTGTGGTAAGCAGGGTTAATAAAGCTCCAGCCAAAAGCAATGATCATTAGTACAATGGCAACCTTAACAATAACGATAACGTTGTTTACCGCTGCAGATTCGGCTGTGCCTTTAATCAGCAATAAGGTAAGCATCAATAAAATAAAAATAGCTGGTAAGTTTACTATACCGTGTGCGCCAACTTCGCCGGCATACATACCCGTTGTGGTTGTCGAAACCTCGAACGGCGAGTGCGAGAGCGCGAAGGGGACATGGACGTTAAAAAACGTCTCTAAAAAAGTATTGAAATATTGCGACCAGCCAATTGCTACGGTAGCGGCACCCAGAGCGTACTCCAACACCAAATCCCAACCGATGATCCAGGCAATAAACTCGCCCATGGTGGCATAAGAGTAGGTGTAAGCTGATCCCGCTATGGGTATCATACTGGCAAACTCTGCATAGCAAAGGCCTGCAAGGGCGCAACCTGCTGCTGCAATTAAAAATGAAATGGTTACTGCCGGTCCGGCGTGCTGGCCTGCCGCTGCTGCTGTACGCACAAAAATACCCGCGCCAATAATGGCACCAATACCCAGGGCAATAAGCGAGCCGACACCCAGCGTACGTTTTAATGTCTTTTCGCCCTCTTTAGAGGCAGCCATTAATTGTGCTAAAGGTTTTTTGATAAATAGCTTCATGTTTGTCTAAAATTCAGTTAATCTTAGCCCAAACATAGCTAATTTTTTCGAAAAAAATAATGTGACGGTTTTATGATTAAGTGATTAAAAGTTGCGTACTCCACCGCGCATCCTTGCGCGCGAACTCGTAGTGATTGTCACCAACAAAAAAAGGGACACCAACACGGCATCCCTCTTTTAAAAAAAAACTATACGTAGTGTTTTAAACTTTCTTTTCAATTTTGATGGTGTGTACATTCATTGATTGTACTTTGATCTCTTTTTGAAGATGCGCGCTGTTATTAACCGCGCTGTTAAGGTGCGGCGCAATAACCAATGATACGATAGACATCAGCTTGATCAAAATATTCATTGACGGGCCTGAGGTGTCTTTAAACGGATCGCCTACGGTATCGCCTGTTACAGATGCTTTATGCGGTTCTGATTTTTTGTAAAACATTTCGCCGTTGATCTCCACTCCTTTTTCGAATGATTTTTTTGCGTTGTCCCATGCACCACCGGCGTTGCTCTGGAAAATACCCATCAACACACCTGATACCGTAACACCTGCCAATAAGCCACCCAACACTTCAGGGCCGAAGATAAAGCCTACGATTATCGGTGTAATCAGGGCGATTAAGCCCGGGGCAACCATTTCGCGGATAGAAGCTTTAGTTGAGATCTCTACGCATTTTTCGTACTCGGGGCGGGCTTTATACTCCATAATACCCGGGATCTCGCGAAACTGGCGACGAACCTCTTCTACCATCGCCATGGCCGCACGGCCCACAGCCGAAATACACAATGCCGAGAAGATGAACGGTATCATACCGCCCACAAATAAACCTGCCAGTACGTTGGCTTTGTAAATATCAATATGCTCGATACCTGCTACACCCACAAAGGCGGCAAATAAAGCCAGTGAGGTTAAAGCTGCCGAAGCAATTGCGAAACCCTTACCGGTAGCGGCGGTAGTGTTACCTACGGCATCTAAATTGTCTGTACGGTGACGTACTTCCGGCGGCAGTTGGCTCATTTCGGCAATACCACCGGCGTTGTCGGCAATAGGTCCGAAAGCGTCAATAGCTAATTGCATGGCTGTAGTCGCCATCATACCTGCGGCAGCGATAGCTACACCATATAGGCCAGCAAAGAAATAAGAACCATAGATACCTGCGGCTAAAACCAGGATAGGTAACACAGTAGACTCCATACCTACCGCCAAACCACCAATAATGTTGGTAGCGTGGCCTGTTGATGATTGTTTAATGATGCTCAGCACGGGGCGTTTACCCATGGCGGTATAGTATTCGGTAATGATAGACATTAGCGTACCTACCACTAAACCTACTACGATTGAACCAAAGACACCGTTTTTGGTAAATACCAGCGAACCTTCTTTAAGCACGCCGTTAGCGTCTAAATCGCGGGTTAGGTGCATGGTATCGTTAGGCAACATCCATTGCACCACAAAATAAGTAGCAATAGCGGTAAGAATAATAGATGCCCAGTTACCAATATTCAGCGCGTTTTGTACGCTGTCTGTTTCTTCTTTAATTTTAACAAATGATGCACCAACAATAGAGAAGATCAGGCCCAAACCTGCAATTACCATCGGCAATAACACGGGGGCAATACCGCCCATAGCATCGTGCGATACAATTTCTCTACCCAATACCATCGTAGCTAACATGGTAGCCACGTACGATCCGAATAAATCGGCGCCCATACCGGCAACATCACCTACGTTATCGCCTACATTATCGGCAATTGTAGCAGGGTTACGCACGTCATCCTCAGGGATACCGGCTTCAACCTTACCTACAAGATCGGCACCTACGTCGGCAGCTTTGGTATAGATACCACCGCCAACACGCGCAAATAAAGCAATAGATTCGGCACCTAAAGAGAAGCCGGCCAATACATCAAGTGCTTTAGCCATAGCTTCGCCATTTACACTGCCACCAGTGTTTACCACATACATGGTATAAAACAAAATGAACAATGAGCCTAAACCAATGATAGCTAAACCCGCAACACCAAGGCCCATAACCGTACCACCGGTAAATGATACTTTAAGCGCCTGGGCCAGGCTTGTTTTAGCAGCCTGCGTAGTACGTACGTTTGATTTGGTAGCGATACGCATACCCAAGTATCCCGCGAACGCGGAAAGAAAAGCGCCGACAATAAATGAACCGGCAATAACAGGGCTCGACGTTTCTACCGTTGTGCCGCTCCAGGCCAGCAATATAGCCGCCACTACAACAAAGTAGCCCAATACTTTCCATTCGGCACGTAAAAAGGCCATTGCCCCATCGGCAATATAGCCTGCAAGCTCATTCATTGAGGCGTCGCCCGTAGGTTGCGCTGTAACCCAGGCCGATTTGGTGATCATGAATAAGATCCCTATCAATCCAAAAACGGGGATTAAGTAGATTAAGTAAGTGTTTAAAAAATCCATAGAGGTATTAGTTTATAATTTATTTGGTTTATTACTTGGTAGTAATGTTGTTAATTGGTTTTGCAAATTAGTAAAATTAATTTCTTTACAATAGCCTGTCAATTATAAAGTTTTTTGATAAGTTTAGACTCTAATCACACACACAGTTAATGAGCAAACAAGCTGAACCCACAAAACTTAAGGCATCGCTAGGCCTGTTAGACGGTACAATGATTGTAGCCGGCTCCATGATAGGATCAGGTATTTTCATCGTAAGCGCCGATATTATTCGCAATGTTGGCTCGGCAGGCTGGTTAATAGCCGTGTGGCTCATTACCGGTTTCATGACCCTTACCGCCGCCGTAAGTTATGGCGAGTTGAGCGCCATGTTCCCAAAAGCGGGCGGTCAATACGTGTATTTAAAAGAGGCTTATAATAAACTAATCGCTTTTTTATACGGGTGGAGCTTTTTCGCGGTTATACAAACGGGCACTATCGCAGCCGTAGGTGTTGCATTTTCTAAATTTACAGCCTACTTAATACCTGCGGTGAGCGAGGACAATATCTTGTTCAGCACCATGATAGGTTCATATAACTTTAAGCTAAATGCAGCCCAACTGGTTTCTATCGTTTTAATCATTCTGCTTACGGCCATTAATACACGTGGTGTTAAAACCGGTAAGCTTATTCAAAATACTTTTACCATAACCAAGCTGGCCAGTTTATTCGGGCTAATCATTTTTGGTTTAATTATGCTTAAGGGCGATGTATGGAACGCCAACTGGACCAATGCCTGGGATATTCACCAATTAAATAAAGACGACACTACCGTAAACTATACCATGGTTGCCGCTTTAGGCGCTATTGCAGGGGCTATGGTTGGCTCTATTTTTAGCAGCGATGCCTGGAACAATGTGACCTTTATAGCCGGCGAGATGAAAAATCCGCAGCGCAATATTGGCTTGAGCTTATTTTTAGGAACCCTGATAGTTACTGTTATTTATGTAAGTGTTAACCTGGTTTATACCGGCGTATTGCCATTGCATGATATTGCCAATGCCGAAAAGGACAGGGTGGCCGTATCTGCATCGCAAGTGATATTTGGTAATATTGGCACTTACGTTATAGCCGTTATGATTATGATATCAACCTTTGGCTGTAACAACGGCTTGATATTGGCAGGTGCGCGTGTTTACTATACCATGGCAAAAGACGGCCTGTTTTTTAAGCGTACCGGCACTTTAAACAAAAATGCGGTGCCAAGCTTTGGGCTATGGATACAATGCGTTGTAGCGTCGTTATTATGCCTTAGTGGCACGTATGGCAATTTACTCGATATGATATCGTTGGTGGTAGTAATATTTTATGTATTAACCATTATAGGTATTTACATTTTAAGAGTAAAGCGCCCAAATGCCGACAGACCTTACAAAGCATTTGGATACCCGGTATTACCTGCCATTTATGTAATTATGGGCATTACTTTTTGCGTGTTATTATTGCTGTACAAACCAGAGTATTCTATCGGTGGTTTGGTAATTGTTTTATTAGGGATACCGATTTATTACATAACAAAATATTTTTCGAAGGATGAGGAGATTGAGAGCCCGGTTTAGTTTATTATTAATACTTATTACAACTGCCCAGGCAGGGGCGCAAACATCATTACAACAAAAAATAGCTACAGCTTTTAACAAGCTGCAGGCTGATAGCCAGTGTAGGTACGCATCAGTATCCTTAACCGTGTTAGACGCCAAGACAGGTGAACAGGTATTTGCCGCTAACCCCAAAATGGGTTTGGCGCCGGGGTCTACCTTAAAATGCATTACCAGTATAACCGCGCTCAACGCGTTGGGTAAAGATTATCAGTTTAGTACCGTAATAGGCTATCGTGGCAGTATTACTGCGGATGGTACACTTAACGGTGATATCATTATCCATGGTAATGGCGACCCTACCCTGGGCAGCTGGCGTTGGGAAACAACTAAAGAGCGGATAATTTTTAACCAGATTATAGCTGCCCTTAAAACGGCGGGTATTAAGCGTGTAAACGGCAGTATTATTGGCGATGACGCGGCTTACGGCACACAGGCTATCCCCGATGGATGGATAAATCAGGATTTAGGCACGTATTACGGTGCCGGAATATCTGCATTATGCTGGCGCGAGAACCAGTTTGCAGTAAAGCTGCGTACGGGTGCTGTCGCCAGCCCAATTGGCATAGCAGGTACGCAACCCAACATGCCCTTCCTCAGTTTTAAAAGCGAACTTACCAATGGCGCAGCAGGCACCGGCGACCAGGGCTACCCCTACCTGCCGGCAACCAACAGCAATGTAATGTATCTGCGCGGCACCTACGCTATAGACAAAACCCAAAAGACTATCGCCACCGCCTCTCCCGACCCGGCTTATGATTTTGCCTGGCACTTAACCGATACTTTAAAAACATTAGGCATTGCTGTTAGCAGTACGCCCGAATCGGCCACGACCTTGCGGAACAAGAACCTACCGATGCCCCAGGCCGGTTTAAGTTTGCTCACGCTGAAATCGCCGGCGTTAAGCAGCATTTTGTACTGGCAAAACCACATCAGCATCAACCTGTTTGCCGAGCAGGTACTTATAGCCAGCATCCCTCAAAACACGTTAAAGCCAAACACAACTAACGCTGTTAAAGCCTTGCAAAGCTTTTGGACCACCAAGGGCATAGACGCCAATACGCTCAATATCTTCGATGGCAGTGGCCTGTCGCCGGGTAACCGGGTAACAACGCTCACCATGGCACGTATTCTTCAATCGGTAGTAAAAGAGAGTTGGTACAGCGCATTTTACGAAAGCCTGCCCGTTTATAACGATATGCACATGAAAAGCGGCAGCATTAACAGCTGCCAGGCCTACGCCGGTTACCAAACCCATGCCGGCCGCCAGCTATGCTTCAGCATTATTGTGAATAACTATAATGGTGGCGGAAGGGCTATTAAGGAAAAGATGTTTAAGGTTTTGGATGAGTTGAAATAAGGCCTTTTGGTTACTATTATAGTAAGCCCCGGGTATATGGTGAAATCGTTCCTTCAGCCTTAGTATTTCAGCAATCAATTTTGGCAATTGCCGGGTAGAATCCATTGGCCTTATCTGGCCTGTTTAGACGGTAAATTCCTACCGTGAAACGTTTATAGGACATCCTGAATACTTTATTAAATCATAAGTTCAAAAATGAGTTTTATCTATAATTAAAAATCTATATTGCCATGGTAATAATTCCCCTAAAAATTGAAATTAAACTCCCGCAACAAAACTAATTTTCGTCATATTCGTAATACAGAACTTATTGGTGCAGTTGAAGTATGATGAACAAAGAAATAAGTGAAGCCGATCGATTAAAAGCCCTTCATAATTATAATATATTAGATTCTATCAGCGAGAAGGATTTTGACCGTTTAACCAAGCTTGCTTCCTTAATATGCGACACACCTATTTCGCTTATCTCCCTTATAGACAAAGAACGGCAATGGTTCAAATCCAACGTTGGAATTGATGTAAAAGAAACCCCACGCAATTTAGCTTTTTGTCTTCATACCATAAACGATACAACCATATTTCAGGTTGAAGACGCCACAAAAGACGAACGCTTTAAAAACAATATTTTAGTTACCGGCGACCCGGGCATAAGGTTTTATGCGGGTTGCCCTTTAATTGACAATGATGGTTTTGCACTAGGCACTTTATGTGTTATTGACCGTAAACCCAAGGTGCTGACCGAAAGCCAAAGGGAGGCCTTAGCAATTTTAGCTGAAGAAGCTATCGCGTTAATTATAGAGAGAAGAAGCAAACAGGAAGTTAAACAGTTTGACCATTTATTCAGCTTGACTGACGACCTTATTTGCATCGCAAATACCAATGGCTACTTCAAGAAAATAAATCCGGCGTTTGAAAAAGTATTGGGCTGGGACAAAGCTTACCTCTTAGCTATTTGCTCAATAGACCTGGTTCATCCGGACGATTTAAAGAGCGCCGAAAACGATCTGCAGCAATTTAGGGATGGGAAAGGCCAGCTATCCCCGGTTCACCGTGTGCGAACCAAATCGGGAAGCTATAAAACGATACAGTGGCATACTACGCTGGACGAAACAAGTGGTGAACTATTTTGCATAGGGCGCGATATTTCTCTAGAAAAACTAAAGGAAGAACAGTTAAAGGATAGTGAGGATAAGCTCCGGGTGTTTTTTGAGAACTCGCAAGGCTTAATGTGTACCCATGATCTGGAAGGCAGGTTTTTGTCGGTAAACAACGCAGGCGCAGCGATATTGGGTTATAGCACCCAAGAGGTTTTAAAACTTAGCCTTTTCGATATCGTCCCCGACGATAATCATCCTCAATTAAGGGCATACTTATCAAAAATTATTAAAAAAGGCCGGGCGAAGGGCCAAATGGTTACCATGCACAAAGATGGCTCAAGCCGTATTTGGTTATTTAACAATGTACTCGAAAATGAATTTTATGTGATTGGGAACGCCATTGACATTACCCAGCGCTATCATCTTGAAAAGGACCTTGAACACGTAAAGGGAATATTAGAACAAACCAATAAAGTGGCAATGGTTGGCGGCTGGGAGTATCTACCTCAATCTGAAAAAATACATTGGTCCTCTGTTACCAAGGAAATTCATGCAGTAGCGCCAGATTATGAGCCGGAATTAGCAAGTGCTATTAATTTTTATAAAGAAGGGGCCGGCAAGGAGACTATTACCGCGTTGCTTAAAAAAGCAATTAGCGACGGTAGTGGTTGGGATGTAGAGTTGCAGCTAATTGATGCTAACGGAAAAGAGATTTGGGTACGGGCAATCGGTCATGCAGCGTTTGAGGATGGTGTTTGTAAACGTCTGTTTGGCACCTTTCAAAATATTGATGATTATAAACTAACCCAACTGTCTTTACAGGCCTCAATTGCGAAGCAGGAGGAGCTGAACACCGCGCTTAAAGAGCAGGTTGAGCTTGTAAAGCTGCAAGATCAAACCATACAAACCATACAAGAATTTAAGTTTTTGGCAGATTCCATACCGCAAATAATTTGGACATCGCAACCTAGCGGTAATTTAGATTACTATAACCAGCACTGGTTTGAATATACCGGCATGACCCTGGAGGAAACTCAGGGCTGGGGCTGGGAGCCGGTGTTGCACCCGGAAGATCTGGATAATTGCGTTAAAGTTTGGACCGAGTCAATTGAAACCGGGAAACCATATGATGTAGAATATCGTTTTAAGAGGGCGGCCGATGGCGCATATCGCTGGCACCTGGGACGCGCCCTGCCAATGAAAAACGAAAAGGGCGAAATTGTGAAATGGTTTGGCTCATGTACAGATATTGACGAATATAAAAGAGCACTTGACCTGGAACGCAAGATTAGCCAGTTTGAAGATTTTAACCGCATGGTTGCGCATAATCTTCGTGGCCCTGCAGGAAGTATGGGCATGATTATTAATATGCTGGAAACCACAACGGAAGAAGAAGAACGGGCCGAACTGTTGGACATGCTTAAGCAATCAAGTGGAAGCCTTAACCAGACGCTGGAAGAACTGATGAAGGTTTTGGAAATACGATTAAATAAAGGTATTCCTTTTGAAGAATGTAACACAGCCACAATACTACAGGGTGTAGAGAACATGCTAAAAGGTGAAATATTTTCAAAAAAAGCAGTTATTTCCTCCAATTTTGAGGTGACAAATATCAGTTATCCACACGTTTATCTCGAAAGCATTTTCTATAACATGATAAGCAACGCTCTGAAGTATACAAGGCCAGGGGTGCCCCCACAAATTATGATTACGGCGAAAAAGAGTCATGACCGCATTGAGCTAAGTTTTAAGGATAACGGACTGGGCATCGACTTGGAGAGGCATGGAGAAAATATATTTAAATTAAATAAAATCTTTCACCATGGATTTGACAGTAAAGGGGTTGGCTTGTTTATGACAAAAAATCAAATTGAAACATTTGGGGGTAGCATAACAGTTGAAAGCCAACCCAATGCAGGCACCGAATTTAAAATTTTAATATAGAAAAAGAACTTGGTGTTAGCGTAATTGATGCTGCTCGGTCTTGTAGCTTTCGGTCAGAACACTAAACCATCCAAACCGTGCCCACCATTCACTCTAACTATATAAAAGCGCAGCGGCTAATGATATTTTTGCTGATTGCGGGGTTTATTTATCTTTTCTTCTCCCCTGCTTACGCTAACACAAGTAGTCGTAATAAAATACTGATGTCTTTTGCATTAATGTTTTTCGGGGGACTTAATGTTTACCTGCTTGGCAAAGGATATTGGTGGCTTAAATATGCAATGTCGATATTATTTGTGTTGAGTTATGCAAAACCATCTACGTGGGCATATCTGGCCAAACTAGACACTATTAGCCTTATTTCGACAATTTTCAGGACCGGTATTAATTTATGGATTTTATGGTTACTGTTTAAAGTACCCAACCAACTGACGTCAAACAACAAAGGCCCCGATCTCCCGGAGCCTTTATAATATTTAGTACTTAATAAAATTCCTTAAAACAGGTCTGTAGTGGGCCAGGTGCCAACTGCCAGTATTTGCGTTGACATAGTATTATACAGATCGTCCAAAATAGTATTTGGGTTACTTTCTGTACGGGTATTGGCTAATATAACAAAGCTGTAATTATTGTTTAGCCTGCTTAAAATGGTAGATGTACCTGATATGGAGCCTGTATGGTACCAGTTGGTATAACCAAAGTAAGTTGGCAGTAATAAACTTCCACTAATAAGATCGGTTTTAACGCTTTGCCTGTCTATCTTAACCATCAGCCTTGCCAAATCGGTAGCCGAGGCTACCCATCCGCCGTGCGAATCCATGCGCTGGATGTTCATACTATAAGGATTAAATTCAGATTGATAATATTTTACCTCTTTAGGCAACCGTTCCGCCAGCGTGCTGCCACCGATGCGCATTTGCGTAATGCCACAAGGCGCCAGGATATTGGTTTTAACATAATTTTCGTACGTCATGCCGGTAACTTTTTCAATTACGCGCCCTAACACGCTATACCCAAAATTTAAATAATAAGAAGTAGCACCAGGCACCGTAGTCAATGCGCGGTTAGCCAACAGGTCTGTAATTAATTGCGCTTGGGTGATGTTAGTGGCAGAAAACATAGGATCTGTAGGGGAGTTGATCCAGCCCGAAGTATGATCTAACAGGTGTTTTACAGTAATCTGATCTTTGTTTGAACCTACGGGCGGTGCACCATAGTCGTTACCTAAAATACCCCCTGTACCAAATACTTTTTGGTTTAAAGAGATAGTGCCTGCCTGCACCAGGTTTAAAATAGCTATAAAAGTAATTGGTTTTGATAAACTTGCAATTCTGAATAGATGGTCGTTGGCTAAAGTGGTATTGGCTTCTTTATCTGCCAAGCCGTACGATTTAACGTACACCAATTTCTCATCTTTTATGATAGCGATAGCTACCCCGGGAATGTTGTATTGGGTTAACTTAGCTGCTATAGCATTATCTATGGACGCTATGTTTATCGGGGCTGCGGTAGTGTTAAACGAAACTTCATTACCGTAAGCTGTACCTGCAGCGTTAGTTGCGTAAGCACGGGCGTAATATAATGTACCCGAGGTTAGGCCGCTAAGCGATGCTGTATATTCGCCCGCACCCACACCAGACGCTACTTTGCTGTTTGAAATAATAGGAGACGCGGTAGTAGCATAACAAATGCCACGTTCGGTTACAGTTGAACTCCCTTCGGCGGTTACTGATCCGCCAACAGTTGCTCCGGTCAGGGTAACGCTGGTTGCCGCGGATGTGGTCAAAGTTGGAATGGTTCCTGTAGTAGCAGCGGTAGTGGTAAACGTAACCTCGTTACCATAAGCTGTACCTGCCGAATTAATGGCGTAAGCACGGGCGTGGTATAACGTGTTAGCGGTTAGGCCGCTAAGCGATGACGAAAAACTGCCGGCGCCTGTACCTGAAGATATTTTGCTTCCGGAAGTGTTAGGTGCTGCGTTAAGCCCGTAGCAGATGCCCCGTTCTGTAACTGAAGCACTGCCTTGATTGGTGACAGCACCAGAAACACCGGCAGTGTTAGCGGTTATGACAGTAGCAGCATCAGTACTTACGCTAGCCAGGGTTGCTTGATTTGTATCGGGCACAGGTTGCCCGGGGGTGCCCGATTTGGAACAGGCTAAAAAACCTGCGACTAACAAAATCGCAACTAACGATTTAAAGTGATAGCGTTTAATCATGATGTAAGGGTTTGATAACGCTAATATATAAATAAAACAACACGTTGCAAATCAACTATATATAATTTTTTAAACTGCTTTTATCGAAATTATAAGTACCAGCTTGTCGATCAAATCTCAGCCGCCTTTAAACAACAAAAGCCCCGATCTCCCGGAGCCTTTGTAATATTTAATTTTCAGTGTCAATTCGAACGATATATATATACATTGCTAAGTCGGCGACTTTAATGTGTATAGACTTCTCTCGTTGGTCGAAATGACAAAACCTGTGATTAGTCGTTTATAGCTTTAACGCCAGGCAATTCTTTACCTTCCATATACTCTAACAAAGCGCCACCACCGGTTGATACGTAGCTTACTTGTTTGGTAAGGCCAAATTTAGACACTGCTGCTGCCGAGTCGCCACCACCGATTAATGAGAAAGCGCCGTTTTGCGTTGCTTTAACAACCGCATCGGCTATAGCTTTGGTACCTACTGCAAACTTGTCCATCTCGAACACACCCATCGGGCCGTTCCAAAGGATAGTTTTTGATTCGGCAACAACTTCGCTGAATACTTTAACAGTTTCAGGACCGATGTCTAAACCCATCCAATTGTCAGGGATAGTACCGGTTTTGGCAACGCCTGTGTTAGCATTAGGCGAAAAATCATCGGCCGTAATGTTGTCTAAAGGTAATAGCAGGTTAACGCCTTTGTCTTTCGCTTTTTGTATCAGGCTAAGTGCAAGGTCTAATTTATCCATCTCAACCAATGATGTGCCTATGTCGCCACCGCTTGCTTTTGCAAAAGTGTAAGCCATGCCACCACCGATGATCAGGTTATCAACCTTTTCTAACAATTTTTCAATTAACTGAATCTTGTCAGACACCTTTGAGCCACCCATAATAGCGGTGAAAGGTTTTTCGGCATGGTTTAATATCTTTTCGGCGTTAGCTAGCTCGCTCGCCATTACATAACCAAAGTATTTAGCGTCAGGGAAAAACCCGGCCACAATAGCTGTCGATGCGTGCGCGCGGTGAGCTGTACCAAAGGCGTCGTTTACGTAGATGTCACCAAGCGCAGCTAATTTTTCTGCAAATGCTTTATCACCTTGCTCTTCTTCCTTATAAAAACGCAGGTTTTCTAATAACAAAACCTCGCCGCCTGACAAAGCTTTAGCTTTCTCAATAGCCTGCTCGCCAATGCAATCATCGGCAAACTCAACCAGCTGGCCCAACAGGTCAGACAGGGCTGGAATGACATGTTTTAAAGAATCCTTTTCGTTAGCGCCATTTTTTGGCCGGCCCAGGTGCGACATCAGTATCACCGCGCCTCCATCTGTTAAAATTTTCTTGATGGTAGGTATAGCAGCCGTTAAGCGGTTATCATCAGTAACATTACCGTTTTCGTCTAACGGAACGTTAAAATCAACGCGGATAAGGGCTTTCTTGCCTGTAAATTTTATTTGGTCTATCGTTTTCATTCTTTATGCTGGTCTGTTTTAAAAGTTCGCCAAAATCAGCATTTAATTCTGAAAAATGAACCAAAAAATAAAAAATATGCGCCCTTTAGCTTAAAAACCGATGGATAATACCAAACGTTTAACAAAAATTTAACGTTGTAATTATGTAGACACAATTAGGCGATCTTTAAGTACAGCACATGGTGCAGCCCTGCCGGCGGTAATTCAAACTCGCCGGACACGATTTCGAAACCCGCGCTTTGGTAAAATTTAAGGGCCCGTTTACGGCCATTACACCACAAGTAGTTAGCCTTTTGACCCTGCAGATATATAAGAGCAAAGTTTAGCATTTTTGTACCTATACCCTGCCCGCGAAACTGCTCGATAGTTGCAACACCACGCATTTGGTATCCTTCGCCTTTGTACTGGCCATAATGTTGCCTGTGCATAGATAATATGCTTACCAACTGGCCCTTTATAAAGTAGCCCAAATGCAAAGAACCTTCTGCGTTATCTGTTGGGTAACGCATGTCTTTGGGCGCTATCTTGCCACTACGCAACTCGCTGCTGCGTAAGGCCAGCACATCTTCTACAGAAACAAATTTAATCATGTATCAGCTTTAATTTTTCAACCAGATCGGCTAAACGGCTCGAGTACCCCATTTCGTTATCATACCAACCCACAACTTTAACTAAGCCGCCCACAATGGAGGTTAGTTGCGCATCAAAAACGCAGCTATGGGTGTTGCCAACTATGTCGGCGGATACAATAGGGTCCTCGGTGTATTCCAATATGGTTTTCATGTCACCTTCGGCAGCTTGCCTAAAGGCCAGGTTTATGTCTTGTACGTTAGGTTGTCTGTTTAAGATACAGGTAAAATCCGTTAAAGATCCGTTTAATACGGGTACCCTTATACCTGCCCCACCTAATTTGCCATCCAGATGCGGAAAGATAGAGGTTATAGCCTTTGCGGCCCCGGTAGTGGTAGGTATAATAGACGCCGACGCGGCGCGGGCCCGGCGCAAGTCTTTATGTGGCATATCATGCAGGCTTTGGTCGCCCGTCATGGAGTGTACGGTGGTAATATAGCCGTCAACAATCCCCCAATTATCGTCCAGTATCTTTACCATGGCAGCCACGTTATTGGTAGTGCACGACGCGTTAGAGAGGATTGGCGAACGCAGATCAATCTCTTTATCATTAACCCCTAAAAGCACCGTAGGCACCTCTTTGTCGCTTGCCGGCGCAGATATGATAACCTGCTTGGCGCCAGCCGTTAAGTGTTTCTGAGCACCTGCCTTTGATACAAATTTACCGGTCGATTCTATGACCAGGTCTATCTTCAGCTCTTTCCAGGGCAGCAGTTCAGGGTCGCGCCGGGCCAGTACTTTTATGGGTTTGTTGTTGATGATAATGTGGCCGGCATCGTAAGTAACATCACCTTTAAAACCACCGTGTACAGAATCGTATTTAAATAGGTGCGCAAGGGTTTGCGTGTCTGTAAGGTCATTAATTGCCACTACCGTTATACCAGTTTTGTCCAATATGTTACGTAAAAAAATACGGCCAATTCTACCGAATCCGTTTATCGCTATCCTCATTATACAACATAAGTAGGCTACAAACTTAGTAAAATAGTTAAGGCCTGCCCTAATTTTTAGAACAAACAGACACTTAAATGAGAAAGCAAAAAGGAGTGCTGATTATGCAAACAAATTGCGCAAAGCCAATGTTTCGCGCTCGCGGGACCTGATCATGAAGGTAATTGCCCAGTTAAACAACATAGAGCTTCCAAAAATGATAGCTATGAGCAGAAAGTTACCGAGCCCCGTAAATAAATAGGTGAGCGCAATAGTAACAATATTCAAACCTGCAAGTGTAAGTGTGGTTTGCAAATGTGTATAACCCAAACGTAGCATGCGGTGATGGATATGGTTTCTATCTGCTGTAAATGGTGATATACCGTTAATAATACGCAGACAAAACACGCGAAGGGTATCAAATATAGGCCCTATTAAAATGGCTATAGTTAAGGCTGGGGCCGATGCTATATATGCTACATTTGCAACCTCTACATTGTTAAGCTCAATTAATTTAATAGCCATTACAACAGTTATTAAACCAATAAACAAAGAACCGGTATCGCCCATAAATATTTTTGCGGGGGTGATATTAAACCTTAAAAACCCAACAATAGCGCCTACCAGCATTACGGACACTACTGCAAACTCATACTGTTTGGTATAAATAAATAATGCAGAAAAAGCGCTATTGGCTATAATGCCGGTTACACCAGCCAAGCCATCAATACCATCAATCAGGTTAAAAGCATTAATAATCATAATAATAACCACTACTGATAAGGCTGCACTAACCACAAAAGGTAAATCGTACAAACCAAATACACCATACATACTGGTTAAACGGATATCGCCCAAAACTACCAATATTAAAGCAACAATAAACTGAACAGCTATTTTTGTGATTGAATTAACGCCTGACAAGTCGTCTTTTAACCCCATAATAAACAATATTATGCTGGCTGTAAGTAGATAACCTACCGGGAAATTTTTGTCGATAATACTTAAAACAAGCGCTGTAACCGTGAAACTCATAAATATAGCAACGCCACCTAAACGCGGGATACCCTGATCATGCTGTTTCCTGAAATGACCAATATCGTCATACAAATGACGGGCACGTGCAACATGTAAAATAGAAGGAATGACCGCTGTAGAAAACGACCCCGCAAAAACTAATATGCAGATATAATAGATTGTTTGATGATGTAAAAAAAGCTCGGGCATGTAATTTATTATTAATGCGTTAGCATTTGTTTATCTAAATGTAAATTAACTAAGACTCGCACCTTCACTTTAAATCAATTAAAAATATTAAGCAAAAATTAAGCCTTTTATATAAACTGAAATAACTTTCGTATGGGTTTACAAACAATACAAATACGAGGAAATAATACCCCATTTTTACCCATGGCCTTGAAATCATTTCCCCACGCTTTAAAACGATTCCTGTAATTTTGATTACTTACACCGCCTACCGCCATATTAACCATTACTTTATTTAAATATTGTGTGGTTGCTTTGTGTGCGTGTACAAACCGTAACATTAACTCATAATCAGCAGCGGTGCCATACTGCGTGTCGTACAACCCATGTGTTTCAAAAAGTTGCCGTCTACAATAAAATGTTGGGTGGGGTGGCATCCATCCCCAATTAAACATTCCATGCGTATAAGTTCCTGACCGCCATTTACGTAACACAAATCCATTTGGATTTATATAATTCAAATTTCCGTATAAAACTTGCGTATCCTGCTCCTTAAATGCTGCTGCTACGCTGCTAATTACATTATTGGCAGCAAAATAATCATCCGCATTCAATATACCTATAACGTCGCCGGTTGCCATTTTAATGCCCTTGTTCATGGCATCATAAATACCAGTATCCGGTTCTGATACAAAAACTTCAACCTGCGATTGGTATTGGCTGATAATCTGCAACGTGCCATCAGTAGATGCTCCATCAACAATAATGTACTCTATATTAGCATAATTTTGCGCTATAACAGATTGGATACAACGGCTCAAGGTATTTTGAGCGTTGTAGGTGACTGTAATTATAGAAATTTTTAAATGCTGCACTTTAAAAAACGCTATTTAAGGTACAAAATATGTAGTTTTGGGATTAAGCTAAGTATTAAGCCTGTTTGATTATACATATATATGCGTTATATCACTACTATATACCTGTTTTTAGCGTTTACAATAACATCATGCTCATACAAACAAACACAGGTGCTGCTTCAACAAAATGCCACTGATACTGTGGCTACTAAAAGCTACGCAAATATAAGTAATTATCAGATCAGACCTCACGATATTCTGCAAATTACCAATGTGCAGGCCAACAAAAGCCTGGTTGATATTACTGCAGGCGTGGCCCAAACCAATACAGCCCTCGGGGGGGCGCAAATAAACGCAGATAATTACGCTGTTGAAGATGACGGTACAGTTGCCTTAACAGGCCTTGGCCGCGTTAAAGTAGCCGGTTTAACCCGCGTAGCGGCCAGAAACTATATTGAAAGCCTGTATGCCAAAAATATTTTAACCAACCCTTTGCTTGATGTTAGAATAATTAACCTTAAAGTTACTTTGCTTGGCGAAGTTAAAACCCCGGGTCAAATTGTATTAACGCATGATAATACCAGCCTGATTGAAGTGCTTGGCCAGGTAGGCGGATTGTCAGACAAAGCCGACAACAAGACTGTACAAATTATCAGGGGCGGTCAAACCCCTAAAACCGATATTATTGATCTGAGCGATGCCCGCGTGCTGGCAGACCCGCGGCTTATCGTACAAAATGGGGATGTTATAGTAGTTGCACAAAATAGCAGGGCCATACGTAGCGAGAAGTTGCAGGATTTTTCAAGCATAGCCTCGCCGGTTTTACTGGTTATTAATACGGCGTTGATTATTTTAACACTTATACGCCGGTAAATGGAAGAGCTACAAAAAACCGCGCCTAAACTACCCAGCCAGGAGTTTGACTATTACAAGATCTCGAAAATTTTGTTAAGCCGATGGTATTGGATAGCAGGCTCTGTTTTGGTTTGCTACCTGGCGTCAAATGTTTATTTGTGGTATACCCCCAAAATTTACGCTACATCGGCCATTATTAAGTTCGAAGAAAAAAAATCAGAAATTTCAGACATTGTTGGCAGCAGCACGGGCACCGACCGCGCCATGGCATCGCGCATACAAAGCGAAGTTGTGGTACTGCAAAGCACCCCTATGCTGTTAAACGCAGTTAAACACCTCGATTATCAGTTTAGTTTTTATGTTGTAGGCCGCGTGTTAAACCGCACTAATGAGCTTTATCCTTCAAAACAAATTGATATACAGCTCATTAAATTTGACAGCCTTAACTTCACGCACGATCTGATCACTTATAAGCCAATTGACAAAGCAACCTTTAGTATCAGTTATAAAGCAGGCAATCAAGAAATTACCCAGCAATGCAATTATAACAGACCGTTTACTGTTGGGCCAACCTCATTTAGCCTTAAATATCCCGGCGAACTGCCAAGTACGTCATCCATTATTTTTAAACTTAACTCGCCCGAGGATTTTGTGGGGCGGATACGCGAAGGGTTGCTTGCTGGAGAGCCGGCTAAAAACTCAAGTTTAATATCGCTAACGCAAACAGATGTTAACCCCATTTTTGCGGCCGATGCGCTGAACGCGTTGGTGAAAGAATATGTTAACTATGACCGGATACAACGCCGCAAATCTGCATCGCAAATGATCGAGTTTATTGACAGCCAACTTGACTTCCTGTCACAAAAACTAAGCGTATCCGAAGGTTCTATACAACAGTATAAGCAAAGCAATAAAATGCTGGATGTTACTGCGGCGTCAGATCGTGTGTTGGGCGAATCTAAAGAGATCGAGTCGCAAATATCTATTATAAAGCTCGATTTAATAGCTGTTGATCAATTACAAAAAGACGTAGTTAAAGGCAAGGATAATGTCAATCTAAACTTTACCAGCGGCGGTGGCATAAATAACCCCGAACTGTCACAGTATATTACAAGCCTCAACTCGCTGCTCACAGGCAAAAACTCGCTACTAAAGTTATATAACCCTAACTCTATACAGATACATGACGTTGACCAGCAAATTTTACAGGTTAAAGCTAACCTGATAAGCAGCATCGGCGTAGCGCGCAGACAACTGGAAACGAAGCAAAAATTTTTAATGGAGCGCCTGGCCCCCGTTAACCGAAAAATAAGCGAACTACCTGTTAATGAGCGCGAACTGGTTGGCCTTAAACGTGATTTTGATGTTAATGATAAGGTATACTCTTTCTTATCAGAGAAAAAACTTGACCAGGAGATATTAAGCGCCGGGATATTGCCGGGTGCTACAATAATTGATCTGGCACAACCTAATTTTAGCCCCGTAGCGCCAAACGTAAGCAACATACATCGCAACGCGCTAATGCTTGGCCTTGCAATTGGCCTTGGTTTTATTGTTTTCATCAGGATCTTAAATCCGTATATTTATGATAAGGAAACAATTGAAAGTCTTACAACCGTACCTATCATAGGCGTTATCAGGAAATTTCCTGAAGAGATAGACGAATTTAGCAGCCAGATTTTGGCCATCAGTAAGCCGAAATCAATTTTTGCCGAATCGGTAAGGGCAGTACGGACCAACTTAAACTTTTTGGCCTCTGATAAAAAGAGCAAGGTTATATGTATTACATCAGAAGTAGCCGGCGAGGGTAAGTCATTTGTGGCTGTTAACCTGGCCAGCACACTGTCTCTTATTGATAAAAAGGTAATTATTATAGCTGCCGATTTAAGGCGATCAAAGCTTCATAAAACTTTCCATGTGCCCAATGATATGGGCCTGAGTAATTACTTGTCCAATCAATGCACGGTGGACGATGTAATTAACCATTCAAACCAAAGCGGGCTTGACTTTATTGTGTCGGGACCTGTACCACCAAACCCTTCAGAATTATTGCACACTGCCCGGCTTAAAGAGCTTATTGCAACTTTGAGCGATCGTTATGATATCATCATGGTAGATACGGCGCCAATTGGTTTGGTGTCAGACGCTATACCACTCATCAAAATAAGTGATATTAACTTGTTTGTTATCCGCTCGGGCAAATCTAAATTTTACGCCGCCACCATACCGCAACGTATTGCCCAGGAATATAAGCTTGACAATACCGTTATTGTACTTAACGCGTTTGCGCAAGACCTGCTTCACTCCAGGTATTACACTACAAAATATACCGGCGAAAATTACGGCTCCACTTACTATTATTACTCAGACTATACCGGCTATGAAAGCTCTGGTTATTATGTAGATAACATTGAAGATAAATGGTGGCAGGTGTGGAAATGGTTCAAAAAGTAAGCTACTAACAGCATAATGGCCTTACTACTTAATACTGCTCATTATAAGTGGTATCCCGTTTATACCCAGCCCAGGGCCGAAAAGAAAGCTCACCAGGCCCTTTGCGACAAGGGTATAGAAACTTATTTGCCGCTACAACGTAAACTTAAACAATGGAGCGACAGGAAAAAGTGGGTTGAAGAGCCATTTTTAAAATCGTACTTGTTTGTGCGTATCACCGACCATGCCAGGCCCGACGTTTTAATGACAAAAGGCGTAGCGCGCTTTCTGTATTTTTCTGGACAAGTAGCTACCATGCCCGATAGGCAAATGCAAGACCTTAAGCTGCTGATGGCTAGCCCGTATGAGCTTGAAGTTACTGAAGAGGACCTGCAACCCGGCGAAAAGGTTATTATAAAAGCAGGGCCGCTAAAAGGGCTGACCGGTAACATGATATCATACCGGTCGCAAAAGCAATTGATGCTGCGTATTGACAGTTTAGGCTGCTCAATAGTTGTAAATATGGCAGCATCATTAATTGACAGATTTTAATATATTAAACCTCACAAATAATAGGCATTGTTAATGCCTATACTTCTTATCCCGGCACTTAATACAAACAAACAAAGTGCTAATAATTAACAGGTTACGTTGTAAAATGTGACTTACCGGGCGAAGCTATGAACTTACCTGAACATGTGCAGAATAGCCGGAACAATAGCTAAACAACATAATACAGCAGCGCTGCGCGCAAACGTTGCAATTATGTGCAATGCGCTTAAGCATGGCGGGCCGGACGATGAAGGCTTTTACGCTGACGAAAATGCAGGCCTTGTATTTGGGCATCGCAGGCTATCCATTATTGATCTGAGTAATAACGGGCACCAACCCATGCCCGATGCCGGCAAAAAGGCCTGGATAACCTTTAATGGCGAAATATATAACTATCTTGATTTAAAAAGCGAGCTAGTTAAACTTGGCGCGCGCTTTAACTCAAATAGCGATACCGAGGTAATTATTCAAGCCTACCTACACTGGGGCACCGCGGCTTTTGCAAAACTGCGTGGCATGTTTGCGTTTGCCTTGTTTGATACCGTTAAAGCCCTAACCTACCTGGTGCGCGATAGCCTGGGGATAAAACCGCTATACTATCATATAGACAAGGGGCAATTAAGTTTTGCCTCAGAAGTCAGAGCATTAAAAGTGGCAGGAATCGCTACAGAAACTAATAAAAGCTGGATGATACGGTTCCTGGCGTTTGGCCATGTGCCCGAGCCCGAAACTACATTAAAAGGCGTATTCAACCTACCAAAAGGAAATTATTTACGCTGGGATCATAACAAAGAGATCCACCATATTTCGTCATATCAAAACACGCAGGTACCTGAGCTTATTAATGATATTGAAACAGCCAAAGAAGTTATAGCCAATGGCCTTAATAAAGCCATTAATCGTCAGCTTATTGCCGATGCGCCTATCGGGGTGTTTTTAAGCGGGGGAATTGATTCGAGTATCATTACGTTGTTAGCCGCCCAATACAGGCAGGAGCATTTAAAAACAATATCCATATTTTTTGATGAAAAGGCCTATGATGAAAGTGCATATCAGCAGGCCGTTTTAAATAAAATTGAAGGCGAAAAGTTTAGCCACCTTGTAAAGCAAAGCGATTTTCAAGAAGCGCTGCCCACCATTATTAATGCAATGGATATGCCTACCACCGATGGAGTTAACACGTGGTTTATAAGCAAATATGCACGTCAGGATGGTGTAAAAGCGGTATTATCGGGCGTAGGTGCCGATGAACTTTTTGGCGGCTACCCATCTTTTAACCGGATGTGGGTAACGGGCTTGTTAAGGTCCCTTCCATCTGCGGCATTGGCGCAAGCAGGCAAACTGCATATAGACGTATTAAAACGGGTTAGCTATATGACTAATGATCATTACCTTGCCGATTATCTTCTCCTTAGGGGATTATTTACACCTTTAGAGATAGCGGGGATATTAGATTGTAGCCACCAAGAAGTTATCGATACCTTATTCGCACCGCCTAATATCGACTTTAAAGGCATGTCTAATAAAGAAAAGGCTGCCTGGTTTGAGAGCAATTTATACATGCAAAACCAATTGCTGCGTGATACCGATGTAATGAGTATGAGCCACGGACTGGAAGTGCGGGTGCCGTTTTTGGACGAAGATTTTCAGCAAGCGGTAAGTGGTATCACCAATGCCATTAGGTTTGATAAGCGCCGGCCAAAAAAAATATTGATAGACACATTTGCAGACCTGCTGCCGAAATCTGTTTGGGACAGGCGTAAAATGGGTTTCAGCTTTCCCTTACAGCAATGGATGGCACAAAACTTAGAAATAGTAGCCGAGGACGCCTATACAGGTAAAAAAGCAAAGAGCGTAATCAAAGCATTTAAAGGTAACAAAGTGCATTGGTCTAAAGCCTTTGCGTTGTATCAGCTACAAAAGCATGCCTAAAAAAATCACGCTTCTTACGCTGCAAACTTTTAGCTCCACTGGCGGCATTCAAAAAATGACCCGCACACTTGCCCACGCACTTACCGAAGTGGCGCGTCGTAACCAATGGACATTTAAACTATGGTCTGTTTATGATCGTGACAGCGACGTAATGCCGCAATACATACTGCCGGCAAACTTTACGGGATTTGGGTTAAAGCGCCCGAAATTCACCGTTAAATCGCTGGCGTTGGCACATACCTCTGACGTTGTGATATTGAGTCATATAAACATGGCTGTTGTGGGGTTGGCCATTAAGTTACTTAACCCAAGCTGCAAAGTTTGGGTTATAGCGCATGGCATTGAGGTTTGGCGGCCGCTCTCAAAGGTTAAGAAGCTACTCATCGAAAAATGTGATAAAATAATCTGCGTAAGTAATTTCACCAAACAGGAAATAATACGCAGGCACCAAACCAATGCTGGTAAATGTGTGGTACTGAATAACGCGGTCGACTCGTTTATGGTGCCCCCTACCAACTTTACAAAACCCGCCTATTTGTTAGATAGATATAAACTTAGCAAGGAGGATGTGATACTTTTTACCTTAACCCGCCTTGCCGCTACCGAGCAATACAAGGGTTATGAGCAGGTAATAAAGGTGATAGACAAATTAAAGCTTAAAATACCAAACATTAAATACGTGCTGGCCGGCCAGTATGATGCTATTGAAGAAGCCCGTATAAAGCAACTGGTGGCCGAGCACCACGTAGAAGACCATGTAATTTTAACCGGCTTTATACCAGAGAAAGAATTACCTGACCATTTTATTATGGCCGATTTATTTGTATTGCCAAGTAAAAAAGAGGGATTCGGGATAGTGTTTATAGAGGCGCTGGCTTGTGGCCTGCCGGTTATTTGCGGTAATGTGGATGGCAGCATGGACGCGATAAGAAACGGCGACCTGGGTCACGCAGTAAACCCGGACGATTTGGAAGAGATTGAAAACACCCTCGCTCAATATTTAAAGCAACCCTTAACCATTGAAAAAAGAGCAGCGCTGCAAAAGCAATGCCTGCAACATTTTAACGAAGATATATACATTGACAAACTACACCAACTGCTTACCGAATGACCGAGGCTGAAGACGAACAATGGGACATTGAACTAAGTCCCAAAAGCAACCCTTTTCGCCTGGGCATTAAAGACGTTTGGCATTACCGCGATTTGCTGATACTACTGGTAAGACGCGATTTTGTATCGTTTTACAAGCAAACTATATTGGGCCCGCTTTGGTTTTTTATACAGCCTGTTATCACTACAATAACTTATACCGTAATTTTTGCCAACCTGGCTGGCATACCAACAGACGGTGTACCCGCCCCCCTATTTTACCTGGCCGGCATTACTATCTGGAATTACTTTGCCGACTGCCTAACCAAAACATCAACTGTATTTAAAGACAATGCCGCCATGCTTGGCAAAGTGTACTTTCCCCGACTGATAATGCCACTTAGCATTGTGTTTTCAAATTTGATAAAGTTTGGGGTGCAGTTTGTGCTTTTTTTGGGCGTCATGGCATTTTATATGATTAAAGGCTACGCCATTGCCCCAAACATAGCGATGTTATTATTTCCGCTGATGATTTTATTGGTTGCGGCGCAGGGCCTCGGGTTGGGTATGATCATATCTGCAGTAACTACCAAATATCGCGATCTGGCCTTCGTGGTATCTTTTGGCGTACCATTGCTAATGTATGTGGTGCCTATAGTTTACCCGCTATCCACCGCCGAAGCTACTTATCCCGCGTATGCGGCAATAATACGCTACAACCCCATTACCGCCGTGTTAGAAACGTTTAGGTACGGCTTTTTAGGTAAAGGTGCTTTTAGCTGGCAGCTATTAGCATACAGTACAGGCGTTACAGCTTTATTGTTTGTTGCCGGTACGGTGGTATTTAACCGGGTTGAAAAAAACTTTGTAGATACGGTTTAATGACTAAAGTAATTAAGGTAGAAGGACTTTCAAAGGCATATCAACTTGGCGACTTTGGCACCGGCACCATATCGCGCGACCTTGAGCGGTTTTGGGCACGTATTAGAGGCAAGGAAGATCCGTTCTTAAAAATTGGCGAGGTTAACGACCGTACTGCTAAAAGTGACAGCAATGTTGTATGGAGCCTTAAAGATATCAACTTTGACGTTAACGCCGGCGATGCTGTAGGTATCATAGGGCGTAACGGCGCGGGTAAAAGCACGCTGCTTAAAATTTTGAGCAGGGTTACATCACCCACAACCGGGTCGGTAAAAGTTAAAGGGCGCATTGCCAGTTTACTGGAGGTGGGCACGGGCTTTCATCCCGAACTTACCGGGCGCGAAAACATCTTCTTAAACGGCGCCATACTGGGTATGCGCAAAGCAGAAATAAAGCGGAAATTTGACGCTATTGTAGATTTCGCAGGCGTTGAGCGTTACATAGATACCCCGGTAAAACGTTATTCGTCCGGCATGTACGTGCGGTTGGCGTTTGCGGTAGCGGCTCACCTGGAGTCTGAAATATTAATAGTTGACGAGGTACTTGCCGTTGGCGATGCCGAGTTTCAAAAAAAATGCCTGGGCAAAATTGGCGATGTTAGCAAAGGCGAAGGCCGAACAGTACTGTTTGTGAGCCATAATATGGGCAGTATCAGGCAATTGTGTACCAGCGCCATGCTGTTAAATAATGGCCAGCTTGTAGCGCAGGGCAATGTAGAAGAAACCCTGGGGATCTACCTTAAATCAAACATACATGCTAATGGCTTATTGGCAACGTACAAACACCAGGGCACATTAGTAAATAGCATACAGTTTAAAGAATTTTCTATCAACGGCATTAAAAATCAGGAAGCTGTTTTTTCGCCTTCAGACCAGCTTATTGTTAACCTGCAATACAGTTGTAAACAGGCAGTACCAAAATTCAGGTCGTCTGTTAATTTCTATAAAGACGCGGTATTGGTTTTTACCATCCAAAACAAACCGTGGCCCGCAGCATTGGCCGAGGGAGACTACAACGAAAGCTTTGTTATTGAACCTAACCTGTTAAGGCCGGGCAACTACACTATTGGGGTAGGCGGCCATGACGGTGACCCCATAAGCGCCGGCCACGAGTGGATCTATATTGACGAAGCCTACTCCTTCTACATCGCTAGCGAGTGGAACGATGTAAATGATTTTTCTGCCAAGGGACTTATCAATATCCCGCACAAACCGCTTTAATGCAATACCAGTACAAACCTTATAACGCCCAATGCCCCGTTTGCACGCATACTGCGAATAAGCTATTGTATACTGTTAATGCCCGGCAGTCGGCAAACCATTTTATACAAACCATGGGCGCTAAAGAAATCTCGCTTGACACGTTAGCGCAAAAAATAGACAGCCTGTGGGGTAAAAACACGGCATCAGTTATCAGTTGCAGCAACTGCGATTTTGTATTTGCTGATCCCTTTGTTGCCGGCGACGCGGAGTTTTACAACTTGTTGCCGCACTCGACCACAGCAAACGACACCAATTGGAAATGGGAGTTTGAAAAGTCCTTCCAATGCATCAGTCAATTAGCGGCTAGTGACGCGAATTTGCAGCTGCTTGAAATTGGTGCCAGTACGGGCGGTTTTGCTAAGCGCATAGCCAAGCTTATTAAAAAAGAAAACATCATATGCTTAGAACATTCAGCATTTGGGGTTAACGCAATAAAACAAGCGGGTATAACGGCTCACAGTTGGGATGTTCGGGATCTGAATCAGAAGGGTGAGTATGCCAACAAATTTAATATGGTATGCCTATTCCAGGTACTGGAACATATGGATGATCTGGACACCATATTCAAAACCTTCAATTGGGTTTTAAAACCAAATGGCCGTGTGTTTATCGGTGTACCAAATGCCGATAAGATAAAATTTAATGAGCTTAACAACGCCTTGCTTGATATGCCGCCTAATCATATTGGCAGGTATAGCGATAAGACTTTTAAGTTTTTAGCCGGTAAATGGGGTTTTAACATCACCGAAACTGCTATTGAACCTTATACGCCGTTGGATGTAATGAAGACGGTAATGTATTACCAATCGTTGCAAAGGCGCCAATTACCGCCGGTAGCCAATACGCTTTGGTACCGGGTAAATGAATATATCCGGATAAAATACCTTCGCCTTCAGGCTGCCTTGTGGCATAAAAAACTGGGCGAAACGCTGTGGCTGCAACTTACAAAAGCAGCCTAATGAAACCTTATAGTAACATCTGCGCATAAATGACAATAAGCTATATTTTTAAACGGTTAATGGCTAAAACCGGCTATAAATTAAGTAAGCTACCTGTAAACCTTACCAACAAAGCCGATGTTGAACGTTTAAAAATTAAGGCGCAAAGCGGCGAGGCTATAAAGCTACATTTTGGCTGCGGACCGCGTATTCTTAAGGGTTGGGTTAACATTGATCTGTCATACGCTCATTATGGGCCGTATATGCAATATTACACAGACAAACACTACCCCGAAGCTATTCGTGGCGATCGTAGCGACTTGTATGTCATAGATATCCTAAGCGATGGTTTACCCCTACCCGACAATAGTGTAGACTTAATATTTCACGAAGACTTTTTTGAACACCTTACCCAAAAAGAACAGATCGTTTTCCTGGCTGAAACCAGGAGAGTAATGAAAAACGGCAGTGTGCACAGGATTAACACCCCAAACCTGGCGGCATCAATGCGCGATAACTCGAACTTTGAAAAAGGCAAAGCGGGCGTTCATATCGGCGAGTGGGAAAGCTGGGACCATTATAGTGTTATTTCGCCCGCCATACTAACTGATATGGCTAACATAGTGGGTTACTCAAGCATATTATTTAATAGCAAAGATAAAAGCAGCGTTGCAGACCAACTCCCCTTAGAGTACAGGCCAAACGAAAACGACCGGGCGGGAGATGACAGCAACGTGTTTGCCGACGTTATAAAATGAAAGTATATATTTTAAATACGCCGGCTATAGTAAAACCATCCCAGCAGGTAGTTGCTTACCCAGCGCATAATAAAGACTATGGCATTGAGCAGGATTTTTTGATCTGGCTTAACAAACAAAAGCATTTTCTTACCGATGACCCTAATGCCGCCGATTGGCATTACTTGCCGGTTTACTATACGCGCTGGCATATAAACCACAGTTTTGCGGCAAACGGCCAAGGGGTAGCCGAGCTACAGTCACTGGTTGAAAAAGTGATCATCGATGATGCCAAAACATTTACCATAAGCCAGTTTGACGCGGGTACGCTGCTTGATTTGGGCCGTACAGTTGATTTTAATGCCGGCCGTACCATAAATCAATGCATTGATATCCCTTTGCTTTGCAGTGCGCACCGTAAGCCACCGGTGCCGTTAAAAAAACAGTTTCTGGCAACCTTTAACGGTGCGTTTGACACACATCCCATCCGCGAAGAAATGAGGTTAAAATATCAGGACAGTAATGATATTATAGTTGGCGGCGGTTTGCCAACCCGCTTTTACAGGCGATGGTTTTGGGGTAAAAGTTTTAATGTAAACGTTATGAAATCATACGTCGCTTTAAGCCCAAGGGGTACCAATTGCACCTCGTTCAGGTTTTTTGAGGCTATGCAGATGGGCACGGCACCGTGCTTAATTGGTGATATTGATGTTCGCCCGTTTAAAAAATTCATCCCCTGGGACGAAATGAGTTACTATGTAGCCAGCGTTGACGAGTTGGAACATCTGCTTAAAAACCTTGATAAAGACGAAGCTATAGCTAAGGGCAAAAAAGCTTTCCAATACTGGCGAAACGAACTATATTATCAAAAGTGGTGCAAATACGTTATTAAAGAGCTTGAACACTACAACCAATAAGCTTACGTATATTGAAGGCCTGGACGGCATACGTGCACTTGCGGCTTTGTTGGTGATACTGGCGCATTAGCCAAATAATTTGATATCGCTAAAGTTTGGGTGGATAGGGGTGAATATCTTTTTTGTGTTATCTGGTTTCCTCATCACACGCATTTTGGTGCATAACAAACATAAAAGCCTTAAAAACTACCTGGCCGAGTTTTTTTATAAGCGTAGCATACGCATTTTCCCGGTTTACTACCTGTTTATTATTGTTACCCCCGCCGTAGTATTTCTTTTACTGTTTTTAGTGCCGGACCTGTCAGGCAATACCATTATGCAGTCGGGTACAGCGGCAATACAACATAACTGGCCATACTATTTAACTTACACCTATAACCTTAAATTAAACCTTAGCCATTTGGTTGGGATAACAAATTTTGAAGATCATTTCTTTGGTCATCTATGGTCGCTTTCGGTCGAAGAACAGTTTTACCTGGCATTTCCGTTTGTGGTTTATTTTGCAAGTATATCGACATTAAAAAAAGTAATTATCGGGATCATCATTTTGTGCCCGCTTATCAGGCTATGGTCGGCCCTATATGGGGTACATATGGTTACCGACAAGTTTTGGCTTGGCGAAACCCTTTATACCAACACCCTTTGCCAGGCAGACGCGCTAGCTATGGGTGCCGCACTGGCAGTATTTCCATTTAAAATAGATTACCCTTACCGCAATTTTTTCGCCATCATATCGGTGTGGCTTTTGGTGGGGCTAATATGTTTGTTTTATCTACGTAAGGCCGGGTATTTTGGGGTAGAAGGTAAAAGCCTGGGCTACAACTTCCCCGGTTATTGGCTTGAGCAGGTCACCCCCTACTTTTTAATAAACATGAGGGCCGTATACCAGTATACCTTGGTTAATTTGTTAGCTGTATCACTAATTGCTCCGGCTATTGCAGGCAAGCCGCTTTTCCCTAAGGTTTTTAAAGCAAAAGCCATTAGCTATCTGGGTAAAATATCATATGGCATTTACCTGTTCCATTTCCCGCTGATTGCCCTGTTTATGGTTTGCGCCAGCTTTTATGGCGGTTGGCAACTGCTCAATACCGGCTTGGCTGCACAATTGGGCATTTTCATTTTATATATGGCCATGTTGATTTTACTGGCACACTTGAGCTACAAATATTTCGAGCAAAAAATACTATCCCGCTATAAATATGCTTATGCCAAACGTTAGCTTTTTTATACCTGCCTACAACTGCGCGGCAACAATAGCCGAAGCTGTGGAGTCAATAATGGCTACAAATTTTACAGCTGGCGATGAATTGATTATCACTAATGATTGCTCGACAGATAATACGGCAGAGGTAATATTGGCGCTTCAAGCTAAATATCCGGCAATTAAAATATTTACCCATAAGCGCAACAAAGGCGGCGCGGCGGCACGCAACACATCAGTAGAAAATTCAGGCAACGACTTGTTGTTTTGCCTTGATGCGGACAATGTGTTAACAGCCAATAGCATCAACCCTTTAAAAGAATACCTGTTGGCCATGCAAGCCGATGTGGCATCGTTTCAATATCAACACTTTTTTATTGAGGATAAGTTACAGCCTAATTATATATGGCATTTGCCCGAAGGTTTGTTCGACACGGAATTATATTACAATGGCGGCAACACTCCCGGCCAACACGGTAACTATCTGTTTACTAAACAAAGCTGGGTAAACGCGTTAGGCTATGCAGAAGGATCTGGCGCGTTAGATACCTACACGTTTGGGTTACGGCAGGCAATAACAGGTGCACGCGCAGTAATATTAAAAGACACCCACTATTATCACCGGCTTGATCATCAAAACTCGTACTGGATGCGCGATGCTGAAGCTAACCTATGGTCGGTGTCGGTAAAGGCTACCCACGCGCTAAATCCTTTTTTTGACCGCATTGACGAGAAGTATCTTATATATATGTTGGGCAGCGGCAGGTATACCTGGTTTTATCACCGTGGCAAAAAACCTATCAAAATAATTGCTCCGGGAGCTAAGCGTGAGTTTTATCACCAGCTTCATTTACGGATACAAAACGCCATATACCCTAAGCAGGGTATCATAATAAGGGGTGTTAATAAGCTTAAACGTATGTTGAAATATGGTGGCCGTTAAGCTGGAAGGCCGTTTGGGTAACCAGTTGTTTCAGTACGCATTTATTTTTGCCACCGCCAAAAGGCTCAACACCCATTTTTACCTGGATAGAAATATTGAGAATTTTATACCGGCAAAATACTTTGAAATAGATAATGATGTTTTATGGCCAATTAAAGCATGGATCGGCAATATTTTAGGTAAAAAAGCTAACAAAGTACTTTATACCCGGCTTGAAAAACTAATGTTTGGCGACAACCTACTTTCGGCAACAAATTATCAAAAGGCAGAAACCTTTTTACCTACGTTAACCAACAACACCATTTACGGGGGCTATTTTCAGTCGACCGGGTATTTCGCAAATGCTTCGGCAGAACTAAGGGAGCAGCTGACCATAAAAAAACGCTATCGCGATCAGTATAACGTAGTAGCAAAAGCCGTATCATCGCCATTAAAGACAATAGCTATCCACATCAGGCGAGGCGATTATGTGGACCTTAACTGGGCCTTACCGTTGACTTACTATAAAAAAGCGCTAGCCGCCGCAGAATTTGAAAATGCGCTGTGCATCTTTATATCTGACGATCCGGATTATATAAAGGCCGAATTTGCCTATATCAACAACAAATACATATCGGACCATACAGAAATTATTGACCTGCAATTTTTGATTAATGCTGATGTTTGCATCTTATCAAGCAGCTCTTTTAGCTGGTGGGGCGCCTGGTTAAATATTAACGAAGATAAAAAGGTATTTGCACCTAAACATTGGCTTGGCTATGCTACAGGCAAAGAATACCCAACCGGCATTGCCGACGGTTTAAATTTCAATTACATAGAGAATGAAAGCCTTTTTAAGGAAGATATTTTATAATTTATTAACCCTGATTTTTAAGCGCGACAAGCTAATGTTTTTACTGGCTGATAAAGAAGAGCGTACGTTATTGGCTTTTAAACAAAGTGGCTATCTGCATGACATTGGCTGGGTAAATACCATCAATACAGATCAGATCATTGACAAAAATAACGCGCCGCTGCCCTGGGTAACTTATCCATTCATCAGTTTCATCGGCGGCCGTCTAAATAAGCAACTACAAATATTTGAGTTTGGCAGTGGCAACTCGACATTATACTACAGCAAATATGCAGGCCATGTAGACAGTGTAGAAAACGACAGCTTTTGGTACGAAACGATAAAAAGCACCATGCCCGGCAATGTCAGCCTGTTTTACTGCGAACAAACCGAGGATGGCGAATATTGCCGTTACGCCCAACAAACCAACAAGGCGTATGATATAATTATTGTTGATGGCCGCGACCGTGTGAACTGTTGTTTGCAAAGTTTCAACACGTTAAGCGCGGGCGGGGTGCTGATACTGGATGATGCTGAACGCGACGAATATGACGAAGCTTTAAGATTTTTAACAAATCGCGGTTTTAAAAGGCTTGACTTTTGGGGACTTGCGCCGGCAGTGAACTATTTAAAATGCACTACCATTTTTTACAGGCCAAATAACTGCCTTAATATTTAAAGGATGAACCTAGCGCCCATTACATTATTTGTTTATAACAGGCCCGATTGTGCCGAGCAAACACTGACTGCCCTAGCAGCTAATGAATTGGCAAGCCAGTCTACCTTATATATTTATGCTGACGGCCCCAAACCCGGAGCAGATGAACAAACGCTTCAAAGTATCGAGAAAACGCGAACCATCATTCGCCAACAACAATGGTGCAAAGAGGTTATTATTATTGAATCCGAAAGTAATAAAGGTTTAGCACCATCGGTTATAGCCGGTATTACTGCAGTTGTTAATAAACATGGCAGCATAATAGTACTGGAGGACGATATTGTTACCTCTAAATACTTTTTGCGGTTTATGAATGATGCGTTGACTATGTATCAGCCTGAACCAAAAGCCCTAAGCATTGGTGCATTAAACTTCTTTGCTACAGACAAAAGCGTACCCGACACCTTTTTTATACCTATACCCGATTGCTGGGGATGGGCTACATGGAAAGATCGTTGGGCGCTATTTGAACCAAATCCGCAAAAGCTATTAGATAAGTTGAGAGCCCGTAAACTCGTTGATAAGTTTAACTTGTATGGTGCCTATGATTTTGAGAGCATGTTGATTGATCAGCTAAAGGGTAATGTAAACTCATGGGACATACGTTGGCAGGCAATGGCATTTCTTGAAGATAAGTTGGCGCTGTATCCCCGTTGTTCCGTCTCCAAAAACATTGGTTTTGGCGCGGGTGGCACACATGGCGGCGAAGACAAATACACCAGCAAGTTACTTTTTGCAAAAAGCCCTATTGTAGTTAATAAAATCCCTGTAGTTGAAGACCCCGTTATAACCGCTAAGATGATTGCAGGTTACAAACAAATAACCGAGCAAAGTGAGATGTTAAAAATTAAGCTTGCTATTCGCCAGTTTGTGAAGGACGTTTTACCCCCCGTTGTCTCCAAACTCCTCAGAAAACTTAAACCACACGCTACAAAGGATATTGCCTGGCGCGGTAACTTCAAAACCTGGGAAGATGCCAAACAGCAATGCACCGGATATGACGCCCCGGCGATACTCGAAAAAACCAAAAACGCCATACTCAAAGTAAAAAACGGCGAGGCTGCCTTTGAGCGCGATACGGTTTTGTTTGATAAGCCCGAATATAACTGGGCACTGCTAACCATTTTATTAAAGGCGGCAAACCAAAATAAGGGCAAGCTAAGTGTCCTTGATTTTGGAGGAGCGTTAGGCAGCTCCTATGTTCAAAATAAGGTTATGTTGCAGGAAATTGATGTGGAGTGGAGCGTCATAGAGCAAGCAAGCTATATCAATGTAGGGAATGAGGCCATAGCTGACGGCAAACTCAAGTTTTATGCAGACATCGAGGCCTGCTTGCAAGAACGCAAGCCTAATGTACTGCTGCTATCAAGCGTATTGCAATATTTAGAAAAGCCTTATCATGTATTAGGCGAGCTTTTAACTCATCAATTTGAGTACATTATCATCAGCCGTACTATATTTACCAACAATGCCCAAGAACAAATAGCCGTTCAGCAAGTACCCAAAAGTATATACGAAGCTTCGTACCCCGCGTGGTTTTTAAACGCAGACAAACTTTTAGCTACTTTTGATACCGGGTATCAACTGTTAACGGAGTTTGAATCCTATCCGGGTTATACCATAGTACTTGATGAGGATACCACCGGCCACTATCACGATTATGTTTTTAAACGACTTGATATAGATGCTTAATTTCTGCACGCTGTTTAATGTTAATTATTTAGCCAAGGGGCTTGCATTGCACCGCTCTTTACTGGCCAATTGCAGCGATTTCCACCTATATATCTTCGCTTTTGATGACGAAACACACCGAATTTTATCAGAAAATACCCTCGCTTACACCACAATTGTGGCGTTAGCAGATTTTGAAAACGCCAAACTGTTATCGGTAAAAAGCGATCGCTCGGTTGGCGAATATTGTTGGACCAGCACCCCCTTCACCATCAAATATTGCCTGGACACCTACGGGCTTGACCATTGCACTTACCTGGATGCCGACCTGCAGTTTTACAGCAACCCCAAAGTATTGATAGATGAAATGGGCGACAATTCGGTACTGATAACGCCACATAACTATCATCCTAAATATGATGCAAGTGCCATTGCAGGGATATATTGCGTACAGTTTTTAACTATAAAAAACACAACAGCCGGCCTAAAGGTGCTAAACTGGTGGGCGCAAGCCTGTATAAAGTGGTGCTATGCCCGTTATGAGGATGGTAAGATGGGCGATCAAAAATACCTGGACTCTTGGCCATATATGTTTGACGGTGTACACATCTGCCATGATGTTGGCGCCGGCTTGGCACCCTGGAATTTGTTAAACTATGAATACACGTTGGCCCCTCATCCAGAAGCCCATACCATCTTAGTAGACAAAGATCCGCTGATATTCTTCCACTTTCATGATTTGCAGTACCTGTCAAACGATAGCTGGTATATTGGCGGCTATGATGTTCCTGACTTTGTGAGCAAGCTCATTTATCAGCCCTATATAAAAACACTGCTGGGTCTAAATACCCAATTGCAAACGCAATACCCCGGTATTGATACTTTACGTACCATCAACATTAAAGCCGTCAGAGATTTTGATCTAAAATTTAAGATTGGTAGCTATGTAATGGATGTGAAGAAATCTTCCAGAGAATTTATAACCGATGTCCTTTACCTCAACAGGATAAAACATTACAAGAATTACATCAGGGTAAAATAATGGCGCATCTTATAGATCTTACTACGTTTACTGACAGCCGCGGCAACCTTACCGTTATCGAAAAAGCTATCCCATTTGATATTAAACGCATATTTTACATATACGGGGTTGACGACTCGGTACGTGGCGGGCACAGGCACCACACTACCCTGCAAGCAGCGGTTTGTATACAGGGTAAATGCACCATTTACAACAACAATGGTCATAGCACAGCGATATTTGAACTGGATTCGCCTTCTAAATGCCTGGTATTGAACCCGGCAGACTGGCATAAAATGTACAACTTCTCTCCCGATGCTATACTGATGGTTTTAGCGTCTACCCCGTTTAACGCGGCTGATTATATATACCCCGAATATGAGTAAGATCAACATCCCTTACGAATCTTTAGAAAGAACCAACGCCGCGTTTGTTGAAGGGTATAATGACGCTTTTCAGCAGGTTTTAGCATCGGGATGGTATGTATTAGGGCAGCAAGTTGATAGCTTTGAACAAGAATTTGCAAAATATTGCGGCACAAAGTTTTGCATTGGTGTTGCATCAGGATTAGATGCCATGGTGTTGACACTGCAGGCGCTGGATTTGCCTAAAGGTGCCGAGGTAATAGTACCGTCAAACACCTACATAGCTACCGTATTGGCGGTTATCAATGCTGGCTACATACCTGTTTTAGTAGAGCCGGATTTGTTGACTTATAATATCGACCCACAAAAGATAGCGGCTGCCATCACACCCAAAACAAAAGCTATACTGCCGGTACATTTGTATGGCAAGATGTGCGATATGACGCTTATTAACCATATAGCACAAAAGCACGAGCTTAAAGTTTTGGAAGATTGCGCGCAGGCGCACGGTGCCACGCACCATGGCCAAAAGGCGGGTAACTGTAGCCATGCCGGTGCTTTTAGCTTTTACCCTACTAAAAATTTAGGCGCGCTGGGCGATGGCGGTGCTATTACCACCAACGATGCCAACCTTGCCGACAGGTTGCTGTATTTAAGAAACTACGGTTCTAAAGTTAAATACCACAATAAATACATCGGCTTTAACTCAAGGTTGGACGAGCTGCAGGCTGCGTTTTTACGAAAAAAACTGGAGCGGCTTGATGACATAAACAACCACAAGCGTACTTTAGCACAAGTTTATTTTAATAAGCTGGACAATCGCTTTATTAAACCATCATTGCAAACCGAAACCGAGGATGTGTTCCATATCTTCAACATAAGGCATACAAAACGCCATTTACTAAAAAGCTATCTGCTCGAGAAAGGAATCGGTACTGAGATACACTACCCTATCCCGCCGCACAAGCAGGGAGGATATAGCAAGAGGTTCGCGGGCGTAGCTTATCCTATATCAGAAGAGATTCATCAAACTACCTTGAGCTTACCTATCGCGTATTTTCATACGCCCGACGAAATAAGCTACGTTGCTGATTGTATTAACAGCTTTGAATATTAATGGATAAGGTTATCAATCTGTCATACATTATAACAACCCGTAACCGGCTGCCGTTTTTGACAATTACCCTGCAGAAACTGATGAACCAGCTACAGCCCGACGAAGAGATTGTGGTAGTTGATGCCCAAAGCACAGACGGTACCCAACAATATCTTGAACAGCTTTTATACGACGGTAAAATACACCAATACCTGTCAGAACCCGACCTTAACCAGGCCCATGGCTGGAACAAAGCCATGCTAATGGCTAAGGGTTTATTAATAAAAAAGATAATAGACGATGACGTATTTTGCTACAGTGCTATAGGACAATGCAAAACTTACATGCTGCAAAACCCCCAGGTTGATGTGGTAATATCTAACGATATGTCGAGTTTCTTGAGTAACCATAACGTAATTGAGCAAAACACCCGCTTGCCGCAGTTTAAACAGTGGCAAAATGGGGCTGTACCGTCTTTTACATTTGGCGATGTGCACATGCTCATCCGGCGGTCGGCGTTAGCCTATACCGGGCTTTATAACACAGGCTTCACTATGATAGATTGGGAGTTTGCGCTACGCCTCAGTTATAAAAAAGCTAACATCGCTTATTATACTGGTTATAATGCACTAAATGTAGGGCATCCGCAAACGGTTACTGCTCAAGTAAATAAGCAACTTCTATTAAATGAGGGTAAGCTCGGTGCCCGGCTTTACAACTATGCGGGTGATAACAGCGAAATGGGCTACTGGTCGGCAATAAAAGTGTTTATCGGCAACTTAATCTTTAAGAAAAAACTCGCCGAAACATTAGCCAAACAACCTGCGGAGGATATCGCTGTCATTTACAATCATTACTATAGTCACCTGCAAGCTGTTAATAACGCGGGCAATTTCACATTTATCAATTAATGCTATTTTAAATCTTTGGCTAAGAGAAAGATAAAACTTCATTTTCAAAACGGACTGGAGCTAAGCAGTTTTAAAAAGGAAGTATTTGATATTGAGGGCCTGTCTGACGATTTTGATTTTGTAGCGTCTGACCATCCGGACGTAATCATTTTCGGGCCGTATGGTAACGACATCCCCCAAAAAGGAAATTATACCCGTGTTGGCTATTACTGCGAAAATATAAAGCCGGACATGTCTATATGCGAATGGGCCTTTGGTGTCCCACGTGAAGCTGAGGTGCAACACCCGCGCTACAAACGCATACAGTGGCATGGTACAAACCCTGCCGAATTGATTAAGCCTGATGATTACAATGCCCAACAAATTGCTGCCGGCAAAAAGCATTTCTGCAACTTTTTGTACTCGCACAAAGTACCCTATCGCGAAGAGTTTTACAGGCAGTTATCAAAATATAAAAAGGTTGACGCGCCGGGCAAATCAATGAATAACATGCCCGGGATTGATACCCTTTACACCGGTGACATGTGGCAGCGCAAGCGCCATTTTTTAAGCGATTACAAATTCACCATCGCTTTTGAGAACGATATATATCCCGGTTATCAAACAGAAAAACTGTATGACGCCATGAAGGCTAATAGCATACCTATTTATTGCGGCGATCCTTTTGTGGGGGATATTTTTTATACCGGCAGTTTTATAAATGCCGCAGACTATTTATCGCCAAATAGCAGCGTCATAGGCAATACCTTACTCAAAATGGGGCAAATGGATTTTGAAGACCTGCGCCCGGCGCAGCTAACGGGGTTAAAATATCGGGTTAAACGTAAGACTAAAGCTTTTGCCCGAAGCGCCGGCAGGCAACTGCAATTTAAAAACATGGATTTTAGCCCGCTTATTGAACGTATTATTGAGTTGGATACCAAGCCCGAGATGTATTTACAATACTTAAAACAACCCTGGTTCAAACAAAACCAGCCACCTGCAGATATATCGGCAAAAAGCAGATGGATAGAGATATTTAATGGACGGTAATCCCTTAGTTTCTATTATTATACCGGCTTATAACGCCGAAGAATATATAGCGGAAACGCTGGCATCGGCAATGGCACAAACCTGGGCCAATAAAGAAATTATTGTTATCAATAGTGGATCTACAGATAATACAGCAGTGGTTATTAAACGTTTCGGGGAAGCTGTCACGGTGCTAACGCTACCGCAAAATAAGGGCGCGGCAACGGCCCGCAATGCGGGGTTAGCTATTGCTAAAGGGCAATACATCCAGTTTTTAGATGCCGATGATTTGTTAAGTCCGGATAAAATTGAGCGTCAACTTAAGGCGCTTAATAATTCAATCACCCAGTTGGCTATTTGCAAAACCGTCTATTTTAATAACGGCGACGATTATAAACAAGTTACACCACTTTACAGCTGGTACGACACAGATGTGGATGATACGGTAGACTTTTTAGTTAAGCTATACGCGGGAGAAGACGTGATGCCTGGTTACGGCGGCATGGTTACGGTACACGCCTGGCTAACCCCGGCAGAAGTAATTAAAAAAGCCGGACCATGGAAAGAGGAGCTCAGCGTTGATGATGACGGGGAGTTTTTTTCGAGAGTGGTACTGGCATCAAACGGTATACGCTATAGCGACCGGGCATTATGCTATTACCGCAAGTTTGCCGACAATCGCTCATTATCAAGCCAACGGACGCTTGAAGCAATAGAAAGCAGCATTAAAGCTATTGATTTAAAATATGCCCACTTAAAAGCCAGACTGTCTACCAATATTGCCGACCGTGTTTTTGCCAGGCATTATTGGCAGGTGGGTATATTGGCGTATCCAAGGTTTAAGGCACAGTCTGCAAAATGCATTAAAATGGCCCGGCAACTAGGTTATAAGGGGGTCAAATATTCGGGTGGCACAATGGGGCAGCTTGTAACTAAAGTTTTTGGATGGAAAGCAGCACGTTTACTATCAGGATGGTATTGGGCCAGGCGATGATCACATCGAATAATAACATAAACACTACGGCATTAGGATAATGAATATCAAAGCCTTACTGAACAACTTAACGAGTAGCATCCAGAAAACGCAGGGCTTAAACGATGCGCTAAAAAGATTGTTATGGTTGTATAACCGGTCTGAACTGAAAAAAACCCATATAAAATTTAACTACCCGGCACCTATAGGTAATGTTGAGTTGATGGTACGCGATAATGGCGGCGCCGATGGCTTTATATTTAGCGAGGTGTTTGACCAGCAATGTTACAACTTGCCGCTTGATGAAAATACCGCTTACATTATTGATTTGGGCGCCAATGCCGGTTTTACGGCAGTATATTTTTCAAGGCTATTTCCTAAGGCTACCATTGCTTGCGTAGAGCCTATGCCGGGCAATATCCAGCTATTGAAAGAAAACCTGACCTTAAATAATGTAAACGCGGTAATATTTGAGGCGGCTGCTTCTGTTAAAGACGAGCAAATAGCCATGGAGATAGCCGATAAGGATTATGCCAATAAAGTGCACAATATTCCGTTTGGTAAAAGCATTAGCGACGACACTATTACCGTAAAAGGTTTGGGTATGCAAACCATACTAACCCAATTAAACTGGCCGCACGTTGACCTCCTTAAAATTGATATTGAGGGGTATGAGGGCATATTACTTAGTACCAATAACAGCTGGTTAAATAAGGTGTCTGTTATAATAATGGAGATACATGAGGGCGTAACTATTGATTTGGTAAAAGCCATTACCGATCCTTACGGGTTTACTTACGTAGTTTTACAGCAGGGCAACTGGGTACTATCAAAAAACAGACTATTTTGAAACCTCTCAACCTGTTTTACGCTGAGCCTGACCCCGACCGCTGGATAAAATTCGACCGCTACCCGCGACGGCTGATCAGGCGTATATTGCGTGGTAAACAGCGCCCCGGAGGGGTGATGATGGTAGCGCTTAACCTGATGAAGGGCCTGGATAAACTGGGTATACCCTACCGTTTTAACGACTATAAGTACATCAACAAACACCCAGAAGAAATTGCAGGCATTATTGGCAAGCCTCAGCTACTTTTTGATAAAGAATGGATCAACCCTGTGATCCTTGGCGCCGGCATTTTTTCGCACCCGTCAGATCATCCCAACCTGTTAACAACGCACCCAAACGTAAAACGTATATTGGTGCCGGGCGATTGGATGGCTGACATGTTTAAACCTTTTTATGGCGATATGGTAACCGCCTGGCCAACCGGCATTGACACCGATAAATGGCAACCGCTGGCTGGTACGAAAAGCATTGACTTTTTGATATATGATAAAGTGCGTTGGGAGCATGAACAATATCAGGATGGATTAGTTGAATCGATAAAGGAAATATTAAATCAGCATAAACTATCGCATCAAACCATTCGCTATGGGCAGTATACTTACACTGATCTGAAAAAAAACTTAAGCCAAAGCAAAGCCGCGATTTTTTTGTGTGAGCACGAAACGCAAGGCTTAGCATACCAGCAAATATTGGCAACCAATACCCCCATCTTGGCCTGGGAGCACGGTGGTTATTGGCAAGATCCACATTACTACCCGCACAAGGTTAAATTTCAACCTGTAAGCGCAGTGCCCTATTGGGACAAACGTTGCGGCCTTAAATTTAAGGGTACTCTCGATTTTGAAAAACAGTTATTGCAGTTTGTAAAATTACGCGATGGGTTTGAACCACGTAAGTACATTATGGAAAACTTAACGCTTAGGCTTTGCGCTCAAAAATATTTGGACATTTATCAGCAGGTGCAAGCCGAACTTAATGGCTAAAAAGGTTGTCTTAGTAACGTCTACCCAACCCTCGCTAAATCCGAGGCTGGTTAAAGAGGCCGATACTTTATGCAATGCCGGCTATGAGGTTACTGTATTGTACAGTTACTGGAACAACTGGGGCGCCGACTTTAGTGACCAATTGTTGAAAACCAAACCATGGAAGGCTATTTGCGTGGGCGGAAATCCTGAAACTCAAGGCGGGCTATACTTTCTAAGCAGGCTAATTAATAAAATTGCTAAAGCCTGGGTAAATAGTTCAACATTTAATTTTTTAACGGATATAGCTATATCACGGGCGAGCTACTGCTTAAAACGCGAAACAAAAAATCATCCGGCAGATCTGTACATTGGCCATAACCCGGGCGCCTTGCCCGCAATTATCGCCGCAGCAAAAGCAAATAACAAACCTTGTGGTTTTGATGCCGAAGATTTCCATCGCAACGAAACAAGCGACGATAGCACCAATTTAGATGTAAGGCTTAAAACACAATTAGAGGACAAGTACTTATCGCACTTAGACTACTTTACCACCAGTAGCCCAGAAATTGCCATGGCTTATCAACAATTGTATCCGGCACTAAATCCTGTTGTGTTATTAAACGTTTTCCCGGTGAGCAATGATGTAAACACAAACAGGATTGGAATTGCAACAGGCCCTCTTAAACTATTCTGGTTTTCGCAAACCATAGGCGATAGACGTGGCTTGCAAGATGTGGTTGCCGCCCTTAAATCGCTGGATAAAGACAGTTTTGAACTGCATATATTGGGAAGTCAATTACATAGCGATCCGGATTTCATCAAAGCATTGCTTACTAGTGGCGTTAACCTAACAATTCATCAACCCATCCCCCCCGACGACCTCGTAGCCTTTGCAAGTAAGTTTGATATAGGCTTAGCGCTCGAGCCGGCCTTTAACCTAAACAACAACTTAGCACTAAGCAATAAAATATTTACTTACCTGCAGGCGGGCCTGGCAGTTATAGCCAGCGATACCGCCGCGCAGCTGAGTTTATTACACAAAAACCAAGGAATGGGCCATGTTTACCCAAAAGGAGATCATCAGGCTTTGGCGGCACTTTTGACAAATTACCATAACAATCGTCAACAATTAGCAGACAACCAAATTGAGGCCCTCAGGCTTGCCCGCGAGCAATATAACTGGGAGGTTGAAAGCCAAAAGTTTTTAGCCGTAGTTGAACAAACGATAGGCGTTAAACAAGGAAGCCAAGCTTTCTATAAATCTAGTTGAAAAAGGTTCTTATCATATCGCCCTATTTCCCGCCAAGCAATACGCCGGATATGCAGCGTGTACGCATGAGCCTGCCTTACTTTAAACAGTTTGGCTGGGAGGCCGAGGTGGTTGTAGTTGACAGCCATTATACCGATTTGCAAAAGGACGAATTGTTAATTCAAACTATCCCTGTCGATATTAAGATCCATACGGTAAAAGCCTTAAACAAATCATGGACGGCAAAGCTGGGATTTGGCAATATCGCTTTTAGATCTTACGCGGCTTATAAACAGAAGGTTAATGAACTTTTGGGTAAAGAGAAATTTGACCTCGTCTATTTTTCAACTACCCAATTTGCCATTTGCACGCTTGGAGCTTACTGGAAAAAACGTTTCGGCATACCGTATGTGATAGACATGCAGGATCCCTGGCATTCTGATTACTATCGTGATAAGCCCAAACATCAGCAACCACCAAAATACTGGCTCTCGTATCGTATAAATAAGTATCTTGAACCAAAGGCAATGTTACAGGTTGACGGCCTGATAAGCGTGTCTGAAAGTTATATATCTGTTTTAAAAAATCGGTATTCGCAGCTAAAGGACATACCTGCAGCTACCATCCCATTTGCTGGTTTCAAGCCGGATTTTGAGTTGGCTAGTCGCAATAAAGATAAATTTGACCATCTGCTCGATCCTGATTTTAAAAGCTTGGTTTACGTAGGCCGGGGTGGTACAGATCTGCACAACGCTGTTAAACCAATGTTTAGCGCGCTGAAGGATTTATTGGATGCAGAGCCCGACAAATTCGGCAAAATTAAGCTGTACTTTATTGGTACAAGTTATGCACCAACGGGCCAGGGAGTGCCTACTATAGCGCCTTTAGCCCAAACCTTTGGAATAGCAAATAATGTGGTGGAGATAACTAACCGCGTAAGTTATTTTAATTCGCTTGCAATTTTGCAACAGGCTGACGCCTTGTTCATCCCGGGCTCTGACGACCCGCAGTATACTGCCTCAAAGATTTATACTTACCTTTTAAGCCAAAAGCCTTTAATAACTATTTTTAACTCAAAAAGCCCGGCGATAAAAATATTGTCTGAGTGCGGCGCGAGCAATAACCATAGTTTTAATGATACAGCGGTTTTAAACCTCGCCATAAAAAGATTTATAACGGCTTTGATAGATAATGAACTGGCAGAACCTGTGTATGATAATACATGCATGGACAAACACTCGGCATTAAACATGACCAAATTGCAGTGTGAATTATTTAATGAGGTACTAAATACGATATGAAAAGATACGTTCAATACGGTTGCGGTTTTACGGCGCCTGATGGTTGGGTAAATTACGATGCATCGCCAACGTTGCGTTTTGAAAAAACGCCGCTGCTTGGTAAGCTGTACACCCGCAACAGCCAGCGTTTCCCGCCCAATGTAACATATGGCGACATTGTAAAAGGCCTGCCCGAAGGACCAAACAGCTGCGACGGCGTCTACTGCTCGCATGTGCTTGAGCACCTGGACTATCAGGACTTTTTGCAGGCGTTAAAAAACACGTACACCATACTACTACCCGGCGGCACCTTTAGGGGTGTAGTACCCGATTTAAAGGCCGCGGTTACCGATTATCTTCAAGATTTTGATAACGAGGATGCCCCCGCCAATAACCTGATGCGTGGCACCATGCTAGGTATTGAAAACCGCGGCAAGGGCTTGCTATCAGCTTTTAAAGGTTTGTATGGTAACTCGAAACACCTGTGGATGTGGGATTACAAATCACTTGCCTATGAGCTGGAAAAAGTTGGTTTTAAAAACATCCGACCAATTACTTTTGGCGATGCAGATGATGCGGCTTTTGTCTTAGTTGAAGAAGAAGACCGCTTTTATAAAGCAGCAGCTTTTCAATGTCAAAAATAATGCGGCTGGCTATCGTCACCACCCATCCTATTCAGTATTACGCGCCGGTTTTTAAGCTATTGGCTGCTAAAATTGATTTAATGGTTTTTTATACGTGGGGCGAGACATCCTTATCCAAGCATGATCCGGGCTTTGGCAAAACCATACAATGGGATATTGACCTGCTGGATGGCTATCCCTATCAATGGCTAAAAAATACAGCCTCTAACGCGGGGTCGCACCATTTTAGTGGTATTAATAACCCTGATTTGATAAAACAGGTAACAAATTGGAAGCCGGATACCATATTGTTTTACGGATGGGCTTATAGAAGCCATCTGCGGGCGATGGTGCATTTCAAAAATAAGATTCCCGTGCTTTTCCGAGGCGATTCGACACTGCTGGATGAAAAGCCAGGCATTAAAAATTGGTTAAGGTCTGTTTATTTGCGTTGGGTTTACAAACATATTGATTATGCACTGTACACAGGTACCCGTAATAAAGCCTACTTTAAAAAATATGGTTTGGCAGACAGGCAACTCGTTTTTGCCCCTCATGCGATAGATAATGAGCGCTTTGCTGTTGACAGAGCCGAAGAAGTACAGCTATTTAAAGAGCAACTCAACATTAATGAGCAAGCTAAAATAATACTATTTGCGGGTAAGCTTGAAGATAAAAAAGACCCTGCCTTGTTGTTAAATGCGTTCATTAATTTAGCGATGCCTAATGTACATTTACTATTTGTAGGCGATGGGGTTTTAAAAGCGGCCTTGCAACAACAGGCGGCTGCACAGGCCTGTGTACATTTTGTTGATTTTAAAAATCAAAGTTATATGCCGGTTGTTTACCAGGCTTGTGATATTTTCTGCCTGCCATCAATAGGCCCCGGCGAAACCTGGGGGCTGGCCGTAAACGAAGCTATGGCTTGCGGGAAAGTTATCCTGGTGTCTGACAAAGTGGGCTGCGCCGTTGATTTGGTTGAGCCTGGTATAAATGGATATATTTCTGAGGGTGGTAATAAGATAGATTTTACAGAAAAGCTGCAGGCGTTACTAAATAATAGCAAACCAGAACTTCATGCTATGGGGCAGGTATCCTCACAAAAAATTGCAAGCTGGAGTTTCAATGTGCAGATAAATAATATGGTTAATTTATATGAGCGCCACCAGTAAACCGATTGAGCGTTACCTGTTGTTATACTTTCCGTGGGCGCTAGCGGCGGTGTTTAGCGATGAAACCATTGTTTCGTATTTTATTGCATGGCTAGGCTCGTTTTTTATCTTCTACGTAATTTACAGTGGCTGGATAAAACCTTTACCCAATGACCGCCCCGTTGCCGAGCAACTGATGCGACCGATATTTTTAGTGCAAATCATTTTTATTGGCTATATGGCTTGCAGTTCTATCTTCTATTTTCTAGATCTGTTAGGCGTTAACCAGGCGCAAGAATCCAAATTATTCTTCCATGTCGACACCGCTAAACTGGCGCTTGCCGCACAATGTCAACGCTACTATGTGTTAGGCCATGCCGCCTTCGCTACCGGCATATTGGTTACAATGAAATACCCTATTGAGAAAAAGTTTAAGGTTGATAATTCAAAGTTAGCCAACACCCTAATGGTAATGGCTGTCATATTTTTACCCGTAGCGTCTCTCGCACTTCACATTAATGGCTTATCACAATTTGCAGGGCAGTTTAACTCATTGAGTTTTATTGCCGGCACACTGGCACTTGCATTTGCCATACCACTTAAAAAGGTTTTTAATACGTTATTTTGCTTGTTTTTATACTTTGTAAACTTTTACCAAGCCTTAACATCAGGGTTTAAAGAGCCCATTATCATCAGCGTTTTGGTATTAGGTATCTTTCTGTATCCCAGCTACAAAAAAGCAGTCACCTTTACATTTATACCGGCATTGCTGGCACTCTTTATGCTGCTGCCTACCTACAATATCGTGTTTAGGTCAACGGCATGGAGCGGCAATGCAGACTCGGAACAAGCTTACAAAATTGCCCTTGATGCTACGTTAAATGCCGACAATGGCGTTATAGATGAAACCACCTCGGGTTTTTTGGTTTACCGCCTCAGCGAGATCAATATGTTTACCACCTTTGTCCAATCGACACCCAAATACATAGATTTCTATGGGTTAGAGTTGATTGGCCAATCTATAGAAGTTATTGTTCCGCGGATATTTTGGCCCTCAAAGCCAGTAACCGAATTGCTTGTTATGGAACGTGTTTACAATGCGGGTGTAGCTTACAGGGGCTCAAATGTGTCAGCAAAGCCGGCCTACATTGTCGATGGGTATTTGTCTGCCGGTAACCTTGGGATTGTATTAGCCTTGTTTATTTACGGGGCAGCAGCACAGTTAATTTCGCAAAAAGCCGAACAATTGTTTGGCGGCTATATATTAGGCACAGCATTGGTATTTACAGGCCTGTTCCAAATTTTTTGGCGGGGGCTAAGCTTTGAATTTTTATTGAACTCTGTTTTTTGGAGCTATATCACCATGATCATACTGCACCGCATATTGAAGTCCCGGCATATTTTAGAAGAGGTTTGAAAATACTACAGGTAAATGCATCGTACAAACCTGCCTACGTCTACGGCGGGCCAACCATGTCTGTAGCTAAATTAAGCGAGCAGTTGGTCAAGGCGGGGCATACTTTAGCTGTATACTGCACTACCGCCAACGGCAGTAACGAACTGCCTGTAACGCCTAATAAACCGGCAGTAATTGCCGGTGTTACCGTTACCTATTTTAAGCGCATTACTAAAGATCATACACACTTCTCTCCTGCGTTACTAACCAATTTGTGGCATACCGCCCGGCAGTTTGACGTTATCCATATCCATGCCTGGTGGAATTTAGTATCGGTGTTTGCGGCCTTAATTGGCTTATTAAAAAAAGTTCCGGTCGTGATATCCCCCAGGGGTACTTTGAGCAATTACTCATTTAATAACAAAAACCAAGGGCTAAAAAGCCTGCTTCATAATTTGCTGGGAAAGACATTGCTGAAAAGGTCCTATCTGCATGCAACTTCATCAGCAGAGAAAGCCGAATTGCTTAGCATCGTTCAACCGGTTGGCATATTTGATATCCCCAACTTTGTTAAAATAGCCAAGACATCACCCCTAAAAAAACCCACAAGCCCCGTTTTAAAACTGCTGTTTTTATCAAGGATAGAAGAAAAGAAGGGTTTGGATATATTGCTGCACGCGCTGCCGCATATTACCGTATCTTACCACCTTACCATTGCCGGCGATGGCGATGAGGACTATATTGAAGTTTTAAAAAACATTGCTTATTACAATAAAACAGCGCAACACATTAGCTGGATTGGTTTTCAGGACGAAGCTAAATTTGACGTATATGCCGCCCATGATCTATTGGTTTTACCATCGCATAATGAGAATTTTGGCAACGTAGTAATTGAGAGCTTAAGCGCCGGAACACCGGTTTTAATCAGCGAACATGTGGGCCTGGCCAATTATGTAATCATTAATAACCTGGGCTGGTTTTGCCAAACAACAGCGCAGTCTGTTAGCGATATTATCAACCATATTGCCTTAAATGAAAGAGATCAGCTAACAGCCATTAGTGCAAGCGCGCCAGCAATAATCCGGCGGGATTTTGATGATGACAAGCTTGTTCAAAAATATATGGATATGTATCAGTATATAACCACTCATGTCAGATTATAAAGATTACGGTTTCAGGGAAAGTGGCCCTGCCCATACATTTCAATACCTGCAACAGCCCTTATTGGATATGCTGGGCGGCAATACCAACCGTCGTATCCTTGATTTGGGTTGTGGCAACGGTTATCTGGTTAATTTTTTAATAAGCCAGGGCTATGATGCTTATGGTACCGACGCCTCAGAAATGGGGATAGAAATTGCCCGCCAAAGCCACCCGGATAGGTTTTATGTACAAGACCTTTCAACAGATAAATTACCATTAGAACTTCAGAATAAGCAGTTTGATACCATACTATCAACAGAGGTTATTGAGCATTTGTATGATCCTGCAGGCTTCATTGAGTTTTGTAAAGCTAGTCTTATCCCCGGTGGCGAACTCATTATATCTACCCCGTACCATGGCTATTTTAAAAACCTGCTATTAAGTATTTTGGGTAAGTGGGACACCCACATGGACCCTTCATGGTATGGGGGACATATAAAAATGTGGTCTAAGAACACATTGAGTAAGGCGCTTACAACCGCCGGCTTTAATGTTACCCATTTTACTGGTTGCGGGCGGTTTCCGTACTTTTATAAATCAATGATTATTAAAGCAAAATTAGCGCCGGCCAAATGAACCGTAAAGACCGCATAAAATTAAGCTTTACCCGTAACTGGAAATTACCCGGTAAAGAAAGGTTGGCTGCCTGGTTAAAACCATCGGCCAGATCGTACGGCATGTTAAAAAACAACATAACCTGGTTAACAGACGAGCCAATTGCTATTTACACCAGTGCAGATAATTATATAGAGTGGTGCATTTTAAGCCAGGGAACCTATGAAGATGAGATAGGTAAGCTTATCCAGATCTCGCTTAAGCCGGGTTATATTGCTTTGGACATAGGTGCCAATATTGGGCTGCAAAGTTTAAGGATGTCGCTGGCTGTTGGCGCGCACGGCAAGGTGCTGGCCTTTGAACCCCTGCAGTACCTGCAAGAAAAATTCAGCAAAAACACCCAGCTTAACCGCGTAGACAATGTCACGCTGTTTCCCTTCGCGCTGGCTGATGCAGCGGCCGAAGAAGATTTTAAGATCAACACCAATAGCTGGAACCAGGGCACCTTTACCCTTAGTGATAAAGTATCCGGAGATGAGACGCAAAGGGTAGTTATTAAGGTTGCCGACGATTTGAATGAAGTGAAAGCACTGGACCGACTGGACCTAATAAAAATTGACGTAGAAGGATTTGAATATAACGTTTTACGGGGATTGAATCAAACGCTAAAACAGCACAAACCGCGTATATTGTTTGAATACGACGAAAATTATTGGTTACGTGCCGGCAGCACTATGGCAGATTGTTACCAATTTTTACAGGCGCTTAATTATCGCTTTTACCAGGTGTCGTCGGTGGGCTGTACGCCAATTGCCAATGTAGCCGAAGTAAAAAGCGGAAACATCTTTTGTTTACCCGGCTAATTATGAGTGTTCTATATTCCTTTATCGTACTAACTTTTAATGAGGAAAAGCATTTGCCGCGCTTTTTAGCATCGGTTACTGATTTGAACGCGCCGGTTTTTGTGGTTGATTCGGGCAGTACGGATGGTACAGTAAAAATTGCCGAAGATTTTGGCGCAGTGGTGTTGATTAATGCTTTTGAAAATCACCCCAAGCAATGGGATTTCGCTCTTAAAAATTGCCCAGTACAAACTCCCTGGGTTATCTGCCTTGATGCCGACCAGGTAGTGACGCAAGAACTAAAACAGCAACTCATCAACTTTAATGAAGCCGACTATGCCAATGTTAACGGCATTTACTTTAACCGTAAAAACTTCTTTAAAGGCCGTTGGATAAAGCACGGCGGATATTTTCCGTTTTACCTGTTAAAGATGTTCAGGTTTGGGATTGGATACTCTGACCTGAGCGAGAAAATGGACCACCGCTTTGTGGTAACGGGAAAAGCCGAAATATGGAGAAATGGTTATCTATTAGAAGAAAACTTAAAAGAAAACAACATCAGCTTTTGGATAGCCAAACATAATCATTACAGCGATTTGGTGGCAATACAGGAAGTTGAACGCATGCAAGCCCTGAACACAAAAACAGAGCATCCGCGCTTTTGGGGATCGCCAAATGAGCGTAAGGCCTGGTACAAAGAACGCTGGTATAAACTACCACGTTATGTAAGGCCCGCTTTATATTTTACGCAGCGGATGATATTTCAGCTAGGCATTTTAGACGGACGCACCGGTGTAATTTTCCATTTTTTGCAAGGCTTTTGGTTCAGGTTAGTGGTTGATATCAAGATAGACGAATTATTAAAACAGCAAACAGATGACCGCCGGGCAAAATAACCCCATGAAATTTGCGGCATGGTTTGTAAGCCTTTTTGTGGTTTTTTACTATAGTAATATCTTATTTTTAGGCATAACCAGCCCGGGCAAATACTACAGTCCGTTTTTGGCCCAACATCTTAATTATATACAAGGTTTGCGCTGGGTACTACTAAAAAGCAGCGCGGGTATACTAAACAGCCTGGGATATTATACCATAACTAACACTTATGACCTGCTGGTTGCAGGGCACGGTATTATCCGTTTGGCTTATGACTGTTTAGGCTTAGGGGTAATAAGTTTCTTTACAGCCTTTGTGCTGGCGTATCCTAAACCTCCCAGGGCTAAGCTTGTGTTTATTATAACCGGCATTGTGGCTATCCAACTGTTAAACATCGCCCGTTTTGTCCTGCTGGCCCTATTTTGGACCAGGGGAGATAGCGAAGTAGTTGACCATCACACCCTTTTTAATATGTTAATGTATGTTATCATTAGCATAAGTCTGTACTTTTGGGTTAAGACCGATATCGCTCCAAAACGACAACATGCCGCAAACTGATCTAAAATCATACAACAATCATCCCTACCAACCGGGGGCGGGCCTTATTAAACGCCTTTTGTGGCATTATGTAAACGCTTTCGTTTTCAAAACGAGCTTGTTCCCCGTTTATGGTATTAAAGTGGCGCTGATGCGTTTATTTGGTGCCGAAATTGGCAACAATGTCGAGATCAAGCCAAACGTAAATATTAAATACCCATGGAATCTTACTATAGCTAACAATGTATGGATAGGCGAAGAAGTTTGGATAGATAGCCTGGTAATGATAACCATTGGCTCAAATGTTTGCCTGTCGCAAGGCGCACTGCTATTAACCGGCAGCCACAATTATAAAAAAACAACATTTGATCTGATAGTTGGCAGTATCATTTTACAAGATGGTGCCTGGATAGGTGCTAAAGCCATAGTTAATCAAGGCATTACAGTGGGCAGCCATGCAGTGCTCACAACAGGTTCTGTAGCTACGACAGACCTGGAAGCTTATGGAATTTACCAGGGAAATCCCGCTGTTAAGGTTAGAGAGAGGGAGATTGCATAGCAGGCTTAGCCGCTTGGTTACCTTTTTATCCTTCACTCACGTCAACATCGTTTCACTTGTCGACCCTCCCTTCGCTACGCGAAAGAGGGTTGTTTTATTTAAGGAGATTGTTAAAGATATTTCAAAGCGAGCGAAGCGCCGTTCGGGTGATTCCGCATCGCCATGAAACTAAGGACTATTGATAATTTACAATGGCCTACTGGCTATTGATCTCTTTCCACAATAGATCTTTCAACGCGTCCAGATTTCTTTGAGCTACTGATGATATAAATATCGATGGTATATCCGTCGGTACTTGTTTCTTCATTTCGGCAACCAGTTCATCATCAAGCATGTCAGACTTGGTAACGGCCAACACACGCGGCTTGTGCATCAGTTCTGGGTTATACTCGTTTAGTTCGCGCAGTAAAATATCATACTCTTCTTGTATGGTGCGTGCCGTATCTGCCGGCACCATAAACAACAGCACCGCGTTACGTTCAATATGTTTCAAAAAGCGGATACCCAAACCCTTGCCTTTTGATGCACCTTCAATAATACCCGGAATATCGGCCATGACAAACGATTTATTGTTGCGGTAGGCTACTATGCCAAGGTTAGGCACAAGGGTTGTAAAGGCATAATCGGCAATCTCAGGCTTGGCCGCCGATACGACTGACAACAACGTAGATTTACCCGCGTTAGGGAAGCCTACCAAACCTACATCGGCCAAAATTTTAAGCTCAAGTATGTTCCAAACTTCTTTTCCCTCTTCGCCGGGCTGCGCAAAACGCGGGGTTTGGCGGGTTGCACTTTTAAAGTTGGCGTTACCCAAGCCCCCACGGCCACCTTTGGTTAGTATTTTAGTTTCTCCGTCGTTGTTAATTTCAAAAAGCAATTCGCCTGTTTCGGCATCGCGGCAAATGGTACCTAATGGTACTTCCAGTATCTCATCGCGGCCGGTTTTACCTGAGCTTAATGAGCTGCTCCCCGGATCGCCGTCGCCGGCAATAACATGTTTCCTGAATTTTAAGTGTAATAGCGTCCAAAGCTGCGCGTTACCGGTTACAATAATGTGCCCGCCACGGCCACCATCGCCACCATCGGGGCCGCCGGTTGCCGTACGTATGTCACGGTGTAAATGTGCTGAGCCTGCGCCACCCTTACCAGAGCGGCAGCAAATTTTTACATAATCAACAAAATTTGAACCTTGAGACATAATATTGGAGTTTGTTTTTAGTCAAAAAGCCAAGAAGTCCGAAAGACGGTTAAATGCAACCAGTTTCGGACTTTTTAACTAATAACCTTCTTCCGGACCTAATGACCTCCGGACTATTAAATATTAATACGAAGCAATAACGCCATCAATAGCGCCAAAAATCTGGTCTGTTGAGCCTATGCCGTTTATGTTTGTAAATTTGTTTTGATCTTTATAAAAACCGGCAACCGGCGCGGTTTTATCGTTGTATTCTTTAATTCTTTTGCGGATAACTTCGGGGTTAGCATCGTCCGGGCGGCCAGAATCTTTACCTCTTAATAAAAGGCGGGTTTCTAACTCGTTGTCGTTAACCTCTAAAGCGATCATGCCTGATATGGCCGACTGCTTGCTGGCTAACAAAGTATCCAAAGCCTCGGCTTGCGCTACCGTACGCGGAAAACCGTCGAAGATAAAGCCTTTAGCATCTTTGTTAGCATCTAACTTGTTGCTTATCATACCAATAACTACGGCATCAGGCACTAATAAACCTTGATCCATCAGCTTTTTAGCTTCAAGACCAAGCGTTGTGCCTTGCGATATCTCGCTGCGCAGCAAATCGCCGGTTGATAGGTGTATCAAACCATATTTGGCAATAAGTTTTTGTGATTGAGTACCTTTCCCGGCGCCTGGCGGGCCAAATAATACTAAGTTGAGCATGGGCGTTTAAAATTAAAAGCCTTCCGGTTAGTTAACTGAAAGGCTTAAATTATGTGCACTTGTAGGGATTCGAACCCCAAACCTTCTCATCCGTAGTGAGATGCTCTATCCAATTGAGCTACAAATGCGTTTTTTAATGGACTGCAAAAATAGGATTTCTTTTTAAAAATGTAGAAAATATTTTAAAATATAGTTCTATTAATCTGCAAATACAATATTATCAGCGGTTTCTGTTCCTCATGGCCCCACACCCATCCTATCAAATGCCATTTGCAGATTTCAATATTATTTATTTACTTTGCATAACAAAGTACTTTTATATGCTTGACTCTATTTTAAAAAATAAACTACAAAGCCGCATACGTAGCTATATATGGATAGTGATTATCGGGCTGTTTTTAAGTGGGGTAACGGCGTTCCCTATCGAAACCGAGCTGACTGTATTGATCAATCACCTGCCTTATCAAACTCCAGAACTTAAGCAATGGCTCAATAAAGTTTATCAAGCCGTAAGCGTTACCAATACTAAATATCCCTTTTTAAGTTATGGTACAGATTGGCTGGCTTTCGCACATATCATGTTGGCTATGTTATTCGTCGGGCCGCTTAAAAAACCTGTTAAAAACATTTGGGTAATTGAGCTTGGGGTGATAGCTGCCGTGTGCATTTTTCCGTTGGCATTTATTGCCGGGGCAGTGCGTGGCATCCCCCTGTTTTGGACAATGATAGATTGCTCTTTTGGCGTAGTGACCTTATTGCTATTGATCCCTTGCTATCTCGATATTAAAAGACTGGAGAAACTGACATGAAATACTTTGTAAACCCCGACTCGATAGTACGGAAAATATGGGGACGGGCCGATACCACGCTATTCATTTTCGCCGGATCGGCTGCCGAATTTGCGTTAAATAAAGCGGTAGATTGGCTGTATTATACAGGAAAGCTCCCTGCCGATCCGCTTGGCAGGTTGTTCTCTACCGTTACGTATGCCCGGCAGGTCATCTTCGCTGAGGAGGGAGATGCGCTGTTGGCTATAGATAAAATAACCGCCATACACAAAGGTGTTGAGCATGCCCGCGGCGCCCGGATACCTGATTGGGCCTATCGTGATGTTTTATTTATGCTGATAGATTACTCTATTCGATCTTTCGAGTTACTTGATCGCCCGCTTAGCATCGGCGAAAAAACGGAGATATTTGAAGTATTTTACCGCTTGGGCCAACGCATGGAGCTGAAAGACCTGCCCACCAACTTTGTGCAATGGAAACGCATGCGCGAAGAGCACCTACAGCAAAACCTGTCACAAAGTGCCTATACCTACCATTTATATAAGCAATATAAAAAGCACCTTGGCTGGCTGCGATACACATTGGTAATAAAGGTGCAAGCTATGCTGGTGCCGGGCCATGTAAACAATTTACTTGCTTTAGGCAAACCCGGCTGGGTTAAACCCGTATTGGCATTTTATCGTTTTTTAAGACGATTGAAAGTTGAGACGCTTGTAAGGAATCTTTTATTACCGGCAGCCTATAAGGTGCAGATAAAGGGGCTGGATGTATGATACATGTAACACAACACACTGTTGATAAAGATAATATGTTATATTTATACATCAATTTAAACCTATCATTATGTTGCGCATTTTTATTACCTGTGTCAGTTTATTATTGAGTTTTTCTGCCTGGGCACAAAACGCTTATATCAACATAAACATATTAAATGGCTCAGTGCCAAATTACAGGTATTATGAACAGAATTCTCCACTTAAAATAGAGATGATAAACGGCGTCTTTAAATTTGATGAGCCTACCCAAAGCTATACGACAACCCTTGCATTCAATTTAGCTTCACCGCGTACGATCAACCTTACCTATGTTGGTGTAAAAAGTTTAAAAGGCAATTCCAGGCGACATCGTTTTTTCCTGTCACCAGGCGATAGTATTAGCCTCAAAGTCGACATGAAAAAAGCTGAAACTGACATTGAAATTAACGGTAAAGGCGCCGCAAATAACTATTCGCTTGATTTTAAAAATATTGAAACTCAAAAAAACTATGGAGATAGTTTACCTGACAAGGTTATTGCCATTTTTAATAAAATGTACCGAGACAACAAGCGAATATTAGCCGACTACATTAAAACACACGAACCTGACAACCAATTTATCCAGGCACACAACCTTGACTTACAATATTCAACTGTATTGAACTTTTACTATTTTAAAGAAAACAACAAATATCGCCTGGGTGATAAGTATGAGCGATTTCAGCCAGCCTGGGAACGCGCGCAGGACAGTTTATTTAAAACAGTAAGCTATCGCTTGATAGATCCTGAAAAAACAGGTGGCAAACTAAATGCACTAAAGCAGCCACTGAGCACAATTAGTAACGATGAAGCTTTGATATCTGACAATTATCAAGAATTGATTAAACATTTTATGCGTCGCGAAATAGAAAGCCTGGCGAACGAGGCCCAAACAAACCCTGAGCAATTTTTTAGACAATGGTACAACGCAGATATAAACACCGGCAGAGAGGCCTATAGCAATGGTGGTACAAATTTGTTAAAGGAAAAAATAGTAAACACCTACTTCACCGGCAAAACGGCCGACTTTATGTATGCCTGCCTTATCACCGATGCCCTTTACGAAATTGATCCTAAAAGTATCGTATCCATTTTTGACAGGTACAAAAAACTATTTCCTAAAAGTAATTACGCCAACTCTTTTCAAACTCAGGTAGACGAAATTGCTAACCGTGAAGCAAAAAAATTGAACGAAAAAATGATTTTTGCTTTTGCCAATGGCACCACCATGAAAACACTTGATGAAGTACTATGGCTAACTAAAGGTAAAACCATTTTGGTATATATGTGGGGAACATGGAATGCCCCTAGTCGTAGTGAATTAGAGAAACATTCGGCAGCTATTAGAGCACATTTTAAGGATAAAGATTTAACCTACCTGTACATTGCTAACTATGATTTAAAAAATGAAGCGGGATGGAAAAAACAGATCGCGTATTTTCAACTGGAAGGTTTGCATATTTTGGCCGACGACGACCTCAATAAAGACATCATGACAAAAGTTAAAGGAAAAGAATATCCTACTTATTTTATTATAAAAAAAGATGGCAGCTATGAGCTAGCAAAAGCGGGCTACCCCATGAAACGCGAAGTACTTATTGAACAATTGGAAACAGCGATGGCTAACTAGCAATTTAAACAATGGGTATTGACGCTGGTTATCCTTATATGAAAGCTATCATCATCACGCAACCCGGCGCGCCCGAAGTTTTGCAAATAGCCGAACGCCCCATACCCGCTATTGCTGCCGATGAAGTGTTGGTAAAGGTTGAAGCCGCAGGCGTTAATCGCCCGGATGTGATGCAGCGCCAGGGCAAATACCCACCCCCACCAGGGGCTTCGCAAGATATCCCCGGACTGGAAATAGCAGGAAGCATCACGGCCGTTGGCAACAATGTAACCCAATGGAAAGCAGGCGATAAAGTTTGCGCGTTAGTTAGCGGCGGTGGCTATGCAGAATATTGCAATGTGCCGGCCGGGCAATGCCTGCCGATACCTGGTGGCTTAACCTTTGTTGAGGCGGCATCGCTACCAGAAACATTCTTCACCGTTTGGAGCAACGTTTTCGATCGCGGGCAGCTACTACCCGGCGAAAGCCTGCTGATCCACGGCGGCTCGAGCGGCATCGGCGTAGCCGGCATCCAAATGGCTAAAACCCTAGGCAGCAAAGTTTATGTAACCGCGGCCACCGACGAAAAGTGCGAAGCCTGCCTTAAACTAGGCGCCGATGCTGCCATAAACTACAACACAGCCGATTTTGTGAGCGCCATTAAGGAATTAACAGATGACAAAGGTGTAAACGTTATTTTAGATATGATAGGGGGCGACTACACGCCGCGCAATATACAAGCCATGGCTGAAGACGGCCGGTTGGTGATGATCAACACCATGCAGGGTAAAGACGCGCAGATAGACTTATCTGCAGTGATGCGCAAACGGCTTACCATAACCGGCTCGACCCTGCGCACCCGCAGGGTCGAATTTAAGACCGCCATAGCAGCATCGCTACAAAAAAATATTTGGCCGCTTATCAGTTCGGGGGCTATCAAACCGGTGGTGTGCGCCACCTTTCCGGCGCACGATGCCGCTGCTGCTCATGCTTTAATGGAAAGCAGTACGCACATTGGCAAGATCATACTCACCTTTAACTGATTTAGGTTTACTCTTACCTCTCTAAAAATTAATGCTTTACAGGTCGTATTACGCTTTTGTTAAAATATCCTGCTTTAACCAATAAATTATTACACTTTTGATAAATATAAGCCTTAAAAAAAGCTCTCGATAGTATTTTAATATTGCTTAATATATCTTAACTTTGCGGCCTGAAATAGTACGAAAAGGTTTCGATCTATTTTTACTAAGTATATTTTAAAAAATACCCGGTTATATATGCCAAACATTGGAAAAATATCACGGATCATCGGTCCGGTAGTCGACGTTAGCTTTGCAGAAAATGCACATCTTCCTAAAATCTATAGCGCGCTAGAGATCACTAAGGAAAATGGTCAGAAAGTTGTTTTAGAAGTTCAACAGCATTTGGGCGAGGATCGCGTACGTGCTGTAGCGATGGATTCAACAGACGGTTTACTTCGCGGTATGCCGGTCCTGGATCTCGAATCTGCTATCAAAATGCCTATCGGCGACCATGTTAAAGGCCGTGTATTTAATGTAGTTGGTGATGCTATTGATGGTATTGCAAACTTAGATAAAACTAACGGACGTTCTATTCACGCTACCCCTCCTCGTTTTGAGGATTTGTCGACTGAAAGTGAAGTACTGTTTACCGGTATTAAAGTGATTGACTTATTAGAGCCTTACGCTAAAGGTGGTAAAATTGGATTGTTTGGTGGTGCCGGTGTAGGTAAAACTGTATTGATCCAGGAGCTGATTAACAACATCGCGAAAGCGTATGATGGTTTATCAGTATTTGCCGGTGTAGGCGAGCGCACACGTGAAGGTAATGACCTTTTACGTGAGATGTTAGAATCGGGCATTATTAAATATGGCGATGCATTTATGCATTCGATGGAAGAAGGTGGCTGGGATTTAACTAAGATTGACAACGAAGCTTTAAAAGATTCAAAAGCAACCTTCGTTTTTGGACAAATGAACGAGCCTCCTGGTGCACGTGCACGTGTAGCTTTATCAGGTCTTACAATTGCTGAGTATTTCCGCGATGGTGATGAAGATGGTAAAGGCCGTGATATATTATTCTTCGTTGATAACATTTTCCGCTTTACACAAGCAGGTTCTGAAGTATCAGCGTTACTAGGTCGTATGCCGTCTGCGGTAGGTTACCAACCAACTTTGGCAACCGAGATGGGTACCATGCAGGAGCGTATTACTTCAACTAAACGTGGCTCTATCACTTCAGTACAAGCGGTATACGTACCTGCGGATGACTTGACCGACCCTGCGCCGGCAACAACTTTTGCCCACTTAGATGCTACTACTGTATTGTCTCGTAAAATTGCCGAGTTAGGTATATATCCCGCGGTTGATCCATTGGATTCAACTTCACGTATCCTTAGCCCTGCAATATTAGGCGACGAGCACTATAACACTGCTCAACGTGTGAAAGAGATCTTACAACGTTATAAAGAATTACAGGATATTATCGCCATCTTAGGTATGGACGAGCTATCTGAAGAAGATAAATTAGTTGTAGGCCGTGCACGTCGTGTACAGCGTTTCTTATCTCAACCGTTCCACGTAGCAGAGCAGTTTACCGGCTTAAAAGGTGTTTTGGTTGACATTAAAGAAACCATTAAAGGCTTTAACATGATTATGGATGGCGAAGTAGATCAATATCCTGAAGGTGCATTTAACCTGGTTGGTAGTATTGAAGATGCTATTGAAAAAGGTAAAAAATTATTAGAAGAAGCAAATGCGTAATTAGTGAATGGTGAGTAGTTTCTCACATACACCACTCACAACTCACCACTAACTATCACTACATGACATTAGAAATCCTTACTCCCGATAAAAAAGTGTTTGAAGGCGAGGCTACTTCGGTAACCCTTCCGGGCACTTTGGGTTCTTTTGAGATATTAAACCACCACGCTCCTATCATCTCAACTTTACAGGATGGTAAGCTGATTGTGCGTGGCGGTGGTACAGAGCAAACCTTTATAATTAAAGGCGGTGTGGTGGAAGCGTCAAACAACGTAGTCACCGTACTTGCCGAAGGTATTGAGCAACGCTAGTTTTAAAAATACTTTGCAAGAAGCCTGGATTTATCCGGGCTTTTTTGTTTTTTGGAGGCGATGCTAGTTACGGATTAAAGTCTTAAATTTGCTTAACAGGATTTATCATGGCGACATTATCTATCAGACAAAAATTAATCACCTATCTGGCTGAGGCCGATGATAGCAAAGTCAAGGCCGTTTATACTTTATTAAAAAACGATATTCAAGCCGACAACTCTTTTAGCTTAACTGATGAGCAGATGCGAATATTAGATGAAGAACATCACTTACATATCGCCGGTAAAAGCAAATCATACTCACGTGAAGAAGCCGCCCAAATAATCAAGGGACAGCGCGCCTTATAATGCATAAAATCCTCATTAAACCGCGGGCTATTAAAATGGCTCAAGATGTTTATAATTGGTATGAGGAACGACAATCAGGTTTAGGTGAATTATTTCTTCAGGAATTAGAAAGCTGTTACGATAAACTTGAGGCTTGGCCCTCTGCCTATACCAACATCAAAAAAGATTTTAGGCATATTATTTTAAAAACGTTTCCTTATGTGATCATTTTCAAGATCATCAAAGATGACGTTGTTATTTATGCTGTTTTCCACACCAGCCGCAGTCCGAAGAAGAAATTCAAATAGCGCTGGTTTTCAGGGACGAGTTCTACGTCTTACCAGCCCTCTCAAAATTTCTCAGCTTTTTCACCGACCCTTCCCCACCGCTTACCGATTAAAACCTGCTATGCACGGTTTTGGCCCAATCATGCTGTAACGGATTAAAAATGAGGATGTCTTATTGGTGTATTTAAAAATAACAAAAGACATTCACAACAAAAATAAACATCATGAAAACTAGAATTGTAACCCTTATCACATTAGCAACAATAGCATTAAGCGTATCAGTGGCTAAGGCATCTACCATAACAAACAACACCGATAGCAACAGCAGCGTACCGGTAACTGTTGCAGTAAACAACATCAGCAAAATTGAAGCGTCCGGCAATGTAGAAGTATACATTACCAATGGCGATAAAGACGGCGTTAAAGTGTATGACAAATACTTCTCAAAAAATGCTTTGGTACAAGGCAAAGACGGTGTGCTACGGATATCATCATACACAAAGGATAAGTTGGTAGTATTAGTAACCGTTACCGATTTGCGTAATATCACTGCAGATGACAACGCAATCATCAAGTCATACGGCAGGCTATCCGCCATCGACCTTAATGTTGTACTGAACAATAACGCGTCGGCTCAATTAAAACTTGATGCTTTTGCTGCTAACTTCACAGTAAACAGCCGCGCTACAGTTAATCTATCAGGCAGTATTAATGACTATACCATGAACAGCAGCCAGTCATCAACCGTTAACAAAACAGAGTTGGTAGCCGTTAACGTAACCGAGAACAATACCACTAAAGAAGCGGCCCGCCGCCTTGCTGCCCAAAGCGTAGCAAGCCTGTAATTGCAAGCACTTGAAAAAGTTTACTATATAGTGAAAAGCCGGAAGTTGATAACTTCCGGCTTTTCTATTTTATGTGTTAGTTAAGGCATTGGGCAGCATTAGCAAAAATGGCAATGCCTGCCCGTAATCTAACATATCGTACTCCAACCCCAGCTTTCGGATATTGGTATAATAAATGTTATGATGATCGTAATAACTTTTCTCTGATTGAAAGTACCAGGCTTTCTCGCCTAGCTTTTGCGCTAAAAACCACTTTTCTATCAATCGCGCCGATCGGCCATTACCATCGTTAAACGGATGTATCTTTACAAACACCAAATGAATCAGCGAAGCAAAAAAGAACACTTCTTTAATTGTCAGTTGGGTACTTATCAACGCGGCAATATCATTATAAAGTTTATCAAGCTCTGCAGCCAAACTGCCCGGTGCACAGGCAACATACTCTATTTTACCGTTACTGGTAGTTACAAACATGTTACCGGTACGTAAAACGCCTTGTTGATGCTTTTGTAAAATATGGCTGGTAAGTAGTATGTGTGCCTGCTTAATAGTATCAGCGTTTAAAGCAGATTGCCTGGCAAACTGGTAAGCATCATATAGGTCGTCAATTTTCTGGGTGTGGTCCGGGGTGAATTGCACCCCCATTAGCTTATGTTTTACAAAAGAATCAAGTTCTATATTTTCTCCTTCTATCCGTGATGAAAAGACAGCCGAAACAGACGTGTAAAAACTAAATGAATCTACAGACAATTCGCTGTCTTTTAAATCTGCAAACTTAGCAGATATCGAATCATCAATTTGATCATGGTGTTGGTTTACCAACGTTACCGGTAAAATTTCAAATTGCGTTTCGTCCATGTTTAAATGTAAGTCTTGGTCAAATATAAGCCCATTTTCCCAAAACTTTTTTATTCCCCTCAGGCATTTTACGCCGAAAAATAGACATTTACTATGCATGCATACAAACGATACCGAATACCGTTTCGAACTTTGGTATAGGTCGTTAAATATTATATTTTGTTTATCTATCTGTTTTAAGAATTAATACCTATATCTAGTAAATAAAAAAGAATATAATACTTAATTTAAAAAACAGGGATATGCTATTGCCAGTTTTTTTAAGGATATCTACTTTAAGGGTAAGATAAAAGCGAAAAAAGTAGAACGCCTAACTTCTACAAAAAATATATACTATAATATGAGTTCATCTAATACAACCACCGGCGTGGAGTTAAACAAGTACAGCAAAACTTTTACGCAGGATCCTACCCAACCGGCAGCTCAGGCTATGCTTTACGGCATTGGTTTGACAGACGAAGACATGAAAAAAGCGCAGGTGGGTGTGGCAAGTATGGGTTATGACGGCAATACCTGCAACATGCACTTAAATGACCTGGCTAAGATTGTTAAAAAAGGTATTTGGGATGAGGATTTGGTGGGCCTGATTTTTCATACTATTGGTGTGAGCGACGGCATGAGCAACGGTACCGAAGGTATGCGTTACTCGTTAGTGAGCCGCGATATTATTGCAGACTCGATAGAAGCCGTTACCGGCGCACAATATTATGATGGTTTGATTACCCTGCCGGGCTGTGATAAAAACATGCCGGGCTCCATTATGGCAATGGGCAGATTAAACCGCCCGTCTATTATGGTATACGGTGGTACTATTAAACCGGGCCACTGGAAAGGCGAAGATCTGAACATCGTATCTGCATTTGAGGCTTTGGGTAAAAAGATTGCCGGCGAAATTAGCCCCGAGGATTTTTTGGGCGTAATTAAAAACGCCTGCCCAGGCGCGGGTGCCTGTGGTGGCGTTTACACGGCTAACACCATGGCTGCAGCTATTGAAGCACTGGGTATGAGCTTGCCTTACTCGTCATCTAATCCCGCGCTTAGCGAAGAGAAGAAAGCCGAGTGTTTAGCAGCGGGTAAAGCCATCAAGATATTATTAGAAAAAGATATTAAACCTAGCGATATCATGACCCGCGAAGCATTTGAAAATGCTATGGTGATCATAATGGTATTGGGCGGTAGCACAAACGCGGTACTGCACATGATAGCTATGGCTAAAAGTGTAGGCGTTAAAGTAACCCAGGACGATTTTCAAACGGTGAGTAACCGCATCCCGGTACTGGCAGATATGAAGCCGAGCGGTAAATACATGATGGAAGACCTGCACAACGTTGGTGGCGTACCTGCGGTAATGAAATATTGCCTTGCGCAAGGTTGGTTACATGGCGACTGTATGACGGTTACCGGCAAAACCATCGCCGAGAATTTGGCAGAGGTACCTGAAATGTCTTTTGACACTCAAAAAATTATATGGCCGGCTGAAGCGCCTGTTAAGGCTACCGGTCACCTGCAAATACTGTACGGCAATATTGCCACAGGCGGTAGCGTAGCTAAGATCAGCGGTAAAGAGGGGACTCATTTTGAAGGTCCTGCACGTGTATTTGACGGGGAGTTTGAACTGATTGCCGGCATATCAAGCGGCCGAGTCCAAAAAGGTGATGTGGTGGTTATCCGCAACGTGGGCCCTAAAGGCGCGCCGGGTATGCCAGAAATGCTTAAACCAACATCGGCCATTTTTGGCGCAGGTTTAGGTAGCTCTGTAGCGCTAATTACCGATGGTCGTTTTAGTGGTGGCACACATGGTTTTGTGGTAGGTCACATCACCCCCGAAGCATATGATGGCGGTGCAATAGGCTTAATTAAAGACGAGGATAAGATCATTATCGACGCGCAGACAAATCAAATCAATGTGATGATATCTGACGATGAAATGGCAGCCCGTAAAGCGGCATGGCAACAGCCGGCGCTAAAAGTTACCAAAGGCCTGCTATACAGATATGCAAAAACTGTAACATCGGCAGCCGAAGGTTGCGTTACAGACGAGATGGAGTAAAGGGTTAAAGCTAAAGCTTAATCAATTAAATAAACAAACAGTGAAATCACTAACTAAATCAGTGAAATCCTAAAAATAAAGAGTATGGAAGTTGCACAACAAGAAATACTAACAGAAACACCCAAGAAAGAAACGGTAAATATTTCCGGATCGGTGGCATTATTAGAAGCATTAATTGCTGAGGGCGTTGATACCATCTTCGGTTATCCGGGTGGTGCTATTATGCCTATCTACGATGCTTTGTATGATTATAAAGAGAAATTAGACCACGTGCTGGTTCGCCATGAGCAAGGCGGTACACATGCCGGCCAGGGCTACGCACGTACATCGGGCAAAGTGGGTGTGGTTTTTGCAACCAGCGGACCAGGCGCTACTAACCTGGTAACAGGCTTAGCCGATGCGCAGATAGACAGCACACCTTTAGTTTGTATCACCGGCCAGGTTTTCGCCCACCTTTTAGGTACCGATGCTTTCCAGGAGACAGACGTAATAAACATTACTACCCCGGTTACCAAATGGAACTACCAGGTAACTGATGCTACCGAGATCCCTGAGGTTATTGCTAAGGCATTCTACATCGCCAAAAGCGGCCGTCCGGGACCAGTTTTAATAGACATTACAAAAAACGCGCAGATCCAGTTATTTGATTACGAAGGTTATACCAAGTGTAACCATATCCGTAGTTATAGGCCAAAACCTATCGTACGCCCGCAATATATTGAGCAGGCAGCAGCTTTAATTAACGCGGCTAAAAAACCGTTTGTGTTATTTGGCCAGGGTATATTATTAGGTAAAGCCGAGCAGGAGTTTAAAGCTTTTGTAGAAAAAAGCGGTATCCCTTCAGCTTGGACCATTTTAGGTGCAGGCGCTATCCCTACAGATCACCCCCTAAACGTAGGTATGTTGGGCATGCATGGTAACTACGGGCCAAACGTATTAACTAATGAGTGTGACGTTTTGATCGCTATCGGAATGCGTTTTGACGATCGTGTAACCGGCCGTTTAGATAAATATGCTAAGCAGGCACAGGTTATCCATTTGGATATTGACCCTGCCGAGATCGACAAAAATGTTAAAACAACTGTACCTGTTTGGGGCGATTGTAAAGAAACTTTGCCTTTGTTAACCGCTTTGGTTGACGAAAAACAACATACCGAGTGGGTTAATTTATTTAACGATTACACCCGTAAAGAAGTTGAAGCTGTAATTCATGACGAGTTAAACCCTACCGAGGGTGAATTAACCATGGGCGAAGTAATTAAACAACTAAACGACCTTACCAAAGGCGAAGCGATTATAGTTACAGACGTTGGCCAGCACCAAATGGTGGCTTGCCGTTACGCGCAGTTTAACCACACCCGCAGCAACGTAACCAGCGGCGGTTTAGGCACCATGGGTTTTGCATTACCTGCAGCCATAGGCGCCAAATACGGCGCACAAGACCGTACTGTAGTAGCTATCATTGGCGATGGCGGTTTCCAGATGACGTGCCAGGAATTGGGCACAATTATGCAAACCGGGGTTGATGTTAAGATCATCATCCTGAACAATCGTTTCCTGGGCATGGTACGCCAATGGCAGGAATTGTTTAATGATCGTCGCTATTCTTTCGTAGACATTCAAAGCCCTGATTTTGTTGCTTTGGCAGCAGCTTACCGCATCCCCGGCAAAATTGTTGAGCAACGCGAAGATCTGCAAGGTGCGTTAAAGCAAATGCTGGACAATAAAGGTTCGTTCCTGCTGGAAGTAATGGTAACTAAAGAGAACAACGTGTTCCCGATGGTACCGCAGGGTTGCAGTGTTAGTGAAATCAGGTTGAAATAATCCCTTAAAAGAGAAACAATGAGCAATCAAGATATAGTAAAGCAGGAATATAATATCACTATTTATACCGAAAACCAAGTTGGTCTTTTAAACAGAATAGCGATTATATTTACCCGCAGAAAAATCAATATAGAGAGCCTGAATACTTCTCCTTCAGAGATTGAGAGTATTCACCGCTTTAACGTTGTAATAAACGAGTCAGAAGAAGTAGTACGCAAACTTACCCGCCAGATTGAAAAACAGGTGGAAGTTTTAAAAGTGTACTATAACAGTAACGAGGATATCATCTGGCAGGAAATGGCGCTTTACAAAGTGTCTACAGATGTAATTGCCGAAAAAGTAAGCGTTGAGCGTCTACTGCGCGAAAATGGCGCACGCGCGGTAGTTATCCGTAAAGATTACACCGTGTTTGAAACCACAGGTCACCGCGAAGAGACCGACAACCTGATCAACATTTTACAGCCATACGGCCTGATTGAATTTGTACGCAGCGCACGTGTTGCTATCATCAAAAATAGCGAAGGCTTTAACGCCAAACTGCGCGAATTTGAGCGTTTAGAACCAGGCGAAGAAGCGGTTGAAAACGAATATTTAAACAAGGGCAGCAAGGTTTTCAGCATGTAAAGCAACCGCTCCCAACCCTCTCCGGAGGGGAGGGCTTTAAAGAATAAGTAAAAAGAAAATAACAAATCCCAAAAAGTCTCCCCTACCGGGGGAGATTTAGAGGGGGCAAACTAAGTAATCATAACCAATCGGTGTAATCAACATAAAACATCGGTGCAATCAAAATCAATAAAAAAACAAAATCATGGCAAAATTAATTTTCGGCACTACTGAAGAAAATGTAGTAACCCGCGAGGAATTTCCTTTAGCTAAGGCACAAGACATTTTAAAAAACGAAGTAGTAGCTGTTATTGGTTACGGCGTGCAAGGCCCGGGCCAGGCGCTTAATCAAAAAGACAACGGTATCAATGTAATTGTTGGTCAGCGTAAAAATTCAAAATCATGGGATAAAGCTGTAAGTGACGGCTTTGTACCGGGCGAAACCCTATTTGAAATTGAAGAAGCTTTAGAGCGTGGCACTGTAATTTGCTATTTATTAAGCGATGCTGCACAAATTGCATTATGGCCAACTGTTAAAAAACACTTAACCCCGGGCAAAGCATTATACTTCTCTCATGGTTTTGGCATCACTTTCAACGAGCAAACAGGTATCATCCCTCCTGCTGATGTTGACGTATTTTTGGTTGCTCCTAAAGGATCAGGTACTTCATTACGTCGTATGTTTTTGCAAGGCCGTGGCTTAAACTCAAGCTACGCAATCTTCCAGGATGCTACAGGTAAAGCGTTTGAGCGTGTTATCGCTTTAGGTATTGCTGTAGGTAGCGGTTACTTGTTCGAGACTGACTTCCGTAAAGAAGTTTATAGCGACTTAACCGGCGAGCGTGGTACGCTAATGGGTTGTATCCAGGGTATTTTTGCTGCACAATATGAAGTATTACGTAGCAATGGCCACTCACCGTCTGAGTCGTTTAATGAAACTGTTGAAGAGTTAACGCAATCATTAATGCCATTAGTTGCAGAAAATGGTATGGATTGGATGTACGCAAATTGCTCGACTACCGCACAACGTGGTGCTTTAGATTGGTGGAAACCATTCCGTGATGCTACTAAACCGGTGTTCGAAGAATTGTATAACAGCGTTGCTACCGGCAAGGAGTCACAACGTTCAATCGACTCAAACAGCAAGGATGATTACCGCGAGAAACTTGATGCTGAATTAGCAGAGTTACGCGATAGCGAATTATGGCAAGCAGGCAAAACTGTACGCAGTTTACGCCCTGAAAACCAAGCTGTAGAAGCATAATTTAAAACAACATTTAGCGATGGGCTAATACCCATCGCTATTAAGAATACAATAAAGGGTTACTCGATATGTCGCAAGTAGTTAATAAACAGATTCAGCGAGCCCCTTCTACCAGTAAGTTGTTTGATGACCGTAGCCTTGAAAAAGATTACGCTACGTTAATAACTTTGTTAAAACCCAACATGCAGGTTTTAGATATTGGCTGCGGAACCGGAGCCATATCAAAAGGCATAGCAAAAATGGTACAGCCGCAAGGGCACGTTACCGCAATTGACAATACGGAGCATTTTATTATAAGCGGTAAAGAAACTTACGGCGATGTTGAAAATTTAGAACTGCTACATACAGATCTGTTTGAATTTAAAACTCACAAAAAGTTTGACTTGATTACAGCAGCCAGAACACTACAGTGGTTAAACAACCCTGAACAAGCTTTGGCCAAAATGAAAAGCCTGTTAAAGCCAGGCGGATGGTTATCAGTTTTAGATTATGACCATAACGCTATAGAATGGCAGCCCGAGCCACCGGTAAGTATGCAGGTTTTTTATGCGGCTTTTTTAAAGTGGCGTAAAGATGCCGGAATGAACAACCGCGTGGCAGAAGATGCTGCCGGCTATTTTAAGGGAGTAGGCATTCAGAATATTGAGGTGCATAATGCTGAAGAGACGTATAAAAAAGGCGAAGAGAATTTTATAAATAAGATCAGTATTTGGTCTAAAGTAGCCCAATCAACCCAAATGGTTGATGAAGGTTATATTACTAACCATGACAGGTTGCAAGCTATTGAAGATTACGATAATTGGATAGCTACCGATGCAGAACAAATGGTAATGAAATTGAAAGAAACAAGGGGATATATATAAATAACCTTGCTATTACTATTAACAAACAATAGATAGAAAAGACATGTTACACGATCCAAACCGAGTCTACGTTTTTGATACCACGCTACGCGACGGCGAGCAGGTACCGGGCTGCCAGTTAACAACCCCTGAAAAGATTGAAATAGCCCGCGAACTGGAGGCTCTGGGAGTTGACATTATTGAAGCGGGTTTCCCGATATCAAGCCCCGGCGATTTTCAGAGCGTGGTCGAGATATCGAAAGCCGTTAAAAACCCTATCGTTTGCGCACTTACCCGCGCCAACAAGGGCGATATCGACGCCGCTGTCGAGTCGTTAAAATACGCTAAACATCCACGTATCCATACCGGCATCGGATCGTCTGACATGCATATCAAGACTAAATTTAACAGTACCCGCGAAGAGATCTTGGAGCGCGCTGTTGAAGCTGTTAAGTATGCAAAAAAATCTGTCGAGGATATTGAGTTTTATGCAGAAGATGCCGGCCGTGCCGACGTTAGATATTTAGCTCAAATGATTGAAGCTGTTATTGCCGCCGGCGCTACAGTAGTAAACATTCCCGATACTAACGGCTATTGCCTGCCGGACCAATACGGCGAAAAAATAAAGTTCCTGAAAGAGAACGTAAAAAATATTGATAAAGCCATTATATCAGTGCATTGCCATAACGATTTGGGCTTAGCTACCGCTAACTCTATCGCCGGCCTGCAAAACGGTGCCCGCCAAATTGAAGGCACCATTAATGGCATTGGTGAGCGTGCGGGCAACACTTCTATTGAAGAGGTTGTGATGATATTAAAAACTCACCAGGTTTTAGGCTTACATACTAACATCAACACTAAAAACTTTTACGAGTTGAGCCGTATGGTAAGCACACAAATGCGTATGCCGGTACAGCCAAACAAGGCTATTGTAGGCAGCAACGCGTTTGCACACAGCTCAGGCATCCACCAGGATGGGTTCCTGAAAAATCGCGAAAACTACGAAATTATCCGCCCGGAGGACGTTGGTTTCCCAAGTGCAAGCATTGTATTGACCGCACGCAGCGGTCGTCATGCTTTGAAGTTCCATTTGGAACGCTTGAGCATCCACCTGAACAAAGAAGAACTGGCTGATGCATATCACCGCTTCTTGACTTTGGCCGATAGTAAATTAGATATAACTGACGAAGATCTGTTGTCGTTAGTGGCAGCAGCTAAAGTTTAAAAGTTGAGTGAGTGGTTATTAGTAATTAATTGACCAAGGCTATAAAACAATAATAAGTAAATTATAAAGTATAAAAAGTGAGCAAAGACAGGCAACTATTAACCGGTCAAATCACCAATTAACTAACACAAAATGAGCACAACATTATTTGATAAGGTGTGGGACGCGCACGTGGTACGCAAGATTGAAGGCGGACCGGATGTGGTTTTTATTGATCGCCACCTTATTCACGAAGTTACCAGCCCGGTAGCCTTTTTAGGTTTAAAAAGCAGGGGTATAAAAGTTTTATATCCTAACCGCACTTTTGCAACGGCCGACCACAACACGCCTACCATTAACCAGGACCAACCGGTTGCCGATCCGCTTTCTGCCAATCAATTGCAGATGCTGGAGTCAAACTCGGCCGAGTACGGTATTAGCCACTGGGGCCTTGGTCACCAAAAAAATGGCATTGTACACGTTGTAGGCCCTGAGTATGGTATTACCCAACCGGGTGCTACCATTGTTTGTGGCGACTCGCACACCTCAACCCACGGTGCTTTTGGCGCTATCGCGTTTGGTATCGGTACATCCGAGGTTGAAATGGTATTGGCTACGCAATGTATCATGCAGCCAAAACCTAAAAAAATGCGCATTAACATTAATGGCAAATTAGGTAAGGCTGTTACCCCTAAAGATGTTGCTTTGTTCATCATCTCTCAATTAACAACGTCAGGCGCTACAGGTTATTTTGTAGAGTATGCCGGTGATGTTTTTGAAAACATGACCATGGAAGGCCGTATGACCGTTTGTAACCTGAGTATTGAAATGGGTGCACGAGGTGGTATGATAGCACCTGATGAAACTACCATTAACTACGTTAAAGGCCGCGAGTTTACGCCTAAAGGCGAGGCTTGGGATAAAGCATTAGCTTATTACAAAACCTTAAAAACAGACGAAGGTGCGATATTTGATAAAGAGCTGACGTTTGATGGCACTACCATTGAGCCGATGATCACTTACGGTACCAACCCGGGTATGGGGATGGGTATCTCGCATGAGATCCCGGACGCGGACCAAGTTGAAGGCGGTGTAGCCACTTACGAGAAATCATTAGGTTACATGGGCTTCCACGAAGGCGACAGCATGATTGGCAAACCGGTTGACTACGTATTTGTGGGCAGCTGTACCAACGGACGTATTGAAGATTTCCGCGCGTTTACTTCATTGATAAAAGGCAAACACAAAGCTAATAATGTTACGGCCTGGTTAGTACCCGGATCGCACATTGTTGAGGCACAAATAAAAGAAGAAGGCTTATTAGCTATCCTGAACGAAGCCGGATTTGAATTGCGCCAGCCAGGATGTTCTGCCTGCTTAGCCATGAATGATGATAAAGTACCTGCCGGCAAATACGCGGTAAGTACATCAAACAGAAACTTTGAAGGCCGCCAGGGCCCCGGCTCACGCACCATGCTGGCCAGCCCGCTTGTTGCAGCAGCAGCAGCCATAACCGGCGTAGTAACAGACCCAAGAACGTTAATTGAAGAATTAGTTTAATAAAGCATATGCACATTTGCATATCCGCACATTTGCACACCAAATAGTTATGGCTTACGACAAATTTAATATACTTACAAGCACCGCGGTACCACTACCTATTGAGAATGTGGATACCGACCAATTAATACCTGCCCGCTTTTTGAAAGCGACAGAGCGCGTTGGCTTTGGTGATAACCTTTTCCGCGATTGGCGTTACAATCCGGACAACACACCTAAAAAAGACTTTGTACTTAATGATGCTACTTACAGCGGTACTATACTGGTAGGTGGTAAAAACTTTGGTTCGGGTTCATCACGCGAGCATGCTGCCTGGTCTGTTTATGATTATGGTTTCCGTTGCGTGGTATCCAGCTTTTTTGCAGATATTTTTAGAGGTAACTGCTTAAACGTGGGTGTACTACCGGTACAGGTTAGTCCTGAGTTTTCAGAGAAGATCTTCGCGGCGATATTTGCTGATCCGAATACCAAACTGGAAGTAAACCTGCCTGAGCAAACCATCACCCTGTTAGCTAGCGGTGAATTTGAGAAATTTGAGATCAACTCTTACAAAAAGAATAACATGCTTAACGGCTTTGATGATATTGATTATCTGCAAAGCATAAAAGGCGATATTAAGGAATTTGCAGAGCAGCTTCCGTTTTAAATTAAACAAATGAAGCGTCATTGCGAGGAACGAAGCAATCTCTACATATGCAGATCGGTTATGCAAATTCGCCGTCTGTCGTATAGAAATTGCCACGCGCCGCTCGCAATGACGCTTGTTAATACCGGCGCCTAATAGCCGAAACCAACCAAATGGACCGCAGGAAAATAGAGATAATGGATACCACCCTCCGCGATGGAGAACAAACATCGGGAGTATCGTTTTCCATATCAGAAAAACTAACCATTACGCAATTATTGCTGGAAGAGCTTAATGTCGATCGCGTAGAAATTGCATCGGCAAGGGTATCAGAAGGCGAGTTCCAGGCGGTTAAAGCCATTATGGATTGGGCGGGGCCCAATGGGTATACTGACCGTATAGAAGTATTATCTTTTGTTGATAACGGCGTATCTATTGATTGGATGGTTAATGCCGGCGTTAAGGTGCAAAACCTATTAACCAAAGGCTCCTTAAACCACCTCACCCACCAGCTAAAGAAAACACCCGAACTGCATTTTACCGACATTGCCCATGTAATAGCGCTGGCCGCTAAAAACGGTATTGCAACCAATGTTTATTTGGAGGATTGGAGCAACGGCATGCGTAACTCTACTGATTACGTTTATCAGTACCTTGACTTTATTACCGCACAACAGGTAAAACGTGTTTTACTGCCCGATACTTTGGGTGTTTTAACCCCAAATGAGACTGCAAGGTTTTTAACCGAGCTTATTACAAAATATCCTAACACACATTTTGATTTCCACGCGCATAATGATTACGATTTAGGTACAGCCAACGTTTTAGAGGCTGTGAAAGCCGGCATACATGGCTTACACCTTACTGTAAATGGAATGGGCGAACGGGCAGGAAACGCCGCGCTGGCAAGCGCCGTTGCGGTTATAAATGACTTTGTCCCAGAGGTAGAGATTGCGCTTAAAGAATCATCAATTTACTCGGTGAGCAAACTGGTAGAGACTTTCTCGGGCGTACGTATCCCCACCAACAAACCCATTGTTGGCGAGAATGTGTTTACCCAAACGGCCGGTATCCATGCCGATGGCGACAACAAGAACAATCTGTATTTTAACGACTTGCTGCCGGAGCGTTTTGGCCGCAAGCGCGAGTATGCTTTGGGCAAAACATCTGGCAAAGCCAATATTGAAAAGAACTTACAGGAGCTGGGTTTAAAACTGAACGACGCCGATCTTAAAAGAGTTACCCAACGCGTTATTGAGCTGGGCGACAAAAAGGAAACGGTAACCAAAGAGGATCTGCCCTATATCATATCTGACGTGCTGGACAGCAATCAGTATGAAGAAAAGGTTATTGTAGACTCGTATGTATTAATGCATGCCATGGGCCTTCGCCCCTCGGCTACAATATCTATGAGCATTGATGGCGAAAAGTTTGAAGAAAACGCCCAGGGCGATGGCCAGTTTGACGCTTTTATGAATGCATTGGCCAAGGTATACGACAAGAAAAACAGGAAACTACCCAAGCTGATTGACTACGCGGTACGCATTGCCCCCGGCAGCGCCTCTGACGCATTATGCGAAACCATTATCACCTGGGAAACAGATCAAAAGAAATTTATAACCCGCGGGTTAGACAGCGACCAGACCGTGTGCGCCATTAAAGCCACGCAGAAGATGCTGAATATTATATAAGAAACAAGACATTCATAATCAACATTACAACATACAATGAAACTAAATATCGCCCTTTTAGCAGGAGACGGCATAGGCCCTGAGGTTATTGACCAGGCCGTTAAAGTATCAAACGCCGTAGCAAAAAAGTTTAACCACGAAATTAGCTGGACCGCTGCCCTAACCGGCGCTGCCGCTATTGACGCTGTCGGTGAGCCTTACCCGGACTCGACCCACGAAATTTGTATGGCTGCAGATGCGGTATTGTTTGGCGCTATCGGCCACCCGCGTTTTGATAATGACCCAACTGCTAAGGTACGCCCTGAGCAAGGTTTGCTTAAAATGCGTAAGGCATTAGGCTTGTATGCCAACGTACGCCCTACTTTCACTTTCCCGTCGTTAATTGACAATTCGCCGCTTAAACGCGAGCGTATTGAAGGTACGGATCTTATCATCCTGCGTGAGTTAACCGGTGGTATTTATTTCGGCGAGCGGGGCAGATCTGAAGACGGAAATACCGCTTTTGATACATGTACCTACACTAAAGACGAAGTAGTACGTTTAGCCAAATTAGGCTTTGAAATGGCAATGACCCGCAGCAAAAAACTATGCTGCGTAGATAAGGCGAACGTACTGGAAACCTCTCGCCTTTGGAGACAAACAGTGCAGGCTATGGAAAAAGATTATCCTGAAGTTACCGTTAGCTATGAGTTTGTTGATGCCGTAGCTATGCGCCTGGTACAATGGCCGGCCAGCTATGACGTGTTAATTACCGAAAACTTATTTGGTGATATTCTGACTGATGAAGCGTCAGTAATATCAGGATCGATGGGATTAATGCCATCATCATCAATAGGCGTACATACATCGTTATTTGAGCCCATCCACGGCTCTTACCCGCAGGCGGCAGGCAAAGACATCGCTAACCCCTTAGCTACCGTCCTATCAGCTGCTATGATGTTTGAGGACGCTTTTGGTTTGAAAGAAGAAGCAGAATTGATTCGCGAAGTAGTAAACAAATCATTAGCCGAAGGCATAGTAACCGAAGACCTTGCCGGTAAAAACAAAGCCTACAAAACCAGCGAAGTTGGTGATTGGTTGGCTAAGAATATTTAGCCCCCCGGCCCCTAAAGGGGGAACAATGGTGGAATAATAACAACTTACGCTGTCATTTCGAACGAAGAGAGAAATCTATACACGCGCAATTAGCATATGTATAGATTTCTCTCTTCGTTCGAAATGACAGTTTTTTTTTATAGCTGTGGTTTATACCTTTGCGCCATAAATATTTACGCTTAGGATGTCAGCCAACACTTTTCAATTAAACCCAGAAGCCGCTGCGGCGCGATTAGCAAATGTTGTAAAGCATACTCCCCTTATTTATAACCGTCGCCTGTCTGAAAAATACGATTGCGAGATTTGGTTAAAGCGTGAGGACCTACAGATAGTCCGCTCTTACAAATTACGTGGGGCATACAACATGATCAGCCAGCTATCGGCAAATGAGTTGAGCCGTGGCGTGGTTTGCGCCAGTGCGGGCAACCATGCACAAGGTGTTGCTTATAGCTGCGACAAATTGGGTACTAAGGGCGTAATTTTTATGCCGGAGATTACCCCAAAACAAAAAGTACAGCAAACAGAAATGTTTGGCAACGGCCAGGTTGAACTGGTTTTGGTAGGCGATACTTTTGACGATTGCCTGAAAGAAGCGCTTGCTTACACCGCCAAACACCAGATGACCTTCATTCCCCCGTTTGATAATTACAGCATTATTGAGGGGCAGGCTACTGTCGGCGTTGAAATATTAGAGGACTTGCCTGAAACAGAAGTAGTGATCATGCCTATTGGGGGTGGTGGGTTAGCTGCCGGTACAGGTACCTATCTTAAAGAAAAAAACAAAAACATACATCTGATAGGCGTAGAACCAGAAGGCGCCCCATCCATGATGGAAGCCTTTAAGCATGGCGGACCGATTACCTTGCCGGAGATTAATCGCTTTGTCGACGGCGCATCCGTAAAACGTGTGGGCAGCCTAACTTATGATCTTTGCGCAAAGGTGCTCGACGAAATGAAACTGGTGGCAGAGGGAAAGATCTGCACCACCATATTAAAATTATACAACGAAGAGGCCATTGTAGTTGAACCTGCAGGTGCACTATCAGTAGCCGCTTTGGACCAATGCCGCGAGCAAATCAAAGGTAAAAAGGTGGTTTGTGTTATCAGTGGTGGTAACAATGACATTGCCCGTATGCAAGAGATCAAAGAAAAATCGCTGCTATACGAAGGTTTAAAGCATTACTTCATCGTGCGTTTCCCGCAACGCCCGGGGGCTTTGAAACTGTTTGTGAACAATGTACTGGGACCTCATGACGATATCACCCGTTTTGAATTCATCAAAAAAACAGAAAAAGAGCAGGGACCAGCACTGGTAGGTATTGAGTTAACCCACAAAGATGATTACGAAGGCTTGCTAACCCGTTTCAAAGAGAATCGCTTTGAGGTTATTGAACTAAACAAAGATCGAACTTTGTTTGAGTATTTGGTGTAGCCCCTTTTTTACGAATCTGTCATTTCGAACGAAGAGAGCAATCTATACATAGGCTAATTGCGCGTGTATAGATTTCTCTCTTCGGTCGAAATGACAGAATGGTTATTATATGTTACCTCGCATTCAAGCTCTCCAATTGCTTTTGGCCGGCAGGCAGGGCTTTGTATTTTTTGTACGAGTCGTTAATAAACATGGCTATTGTAGGTCCATTATTAGCTCTTACATACTCATAGCTCGGGCGATATAGGGCCATAAAATTCTCCAGCTCAACACCGCGCAACGGCACCAGGGTTTCAACGTACTTGGCAGTATAATGCTTATCTACGTAACGTTCGCGCTCCTCACTGGCAAAATATTTCTTAAGCCGACGTGCGTCTTTACCTTCTTTAGAGAACCAGGTACTTGGCGATAAAACGTATACCTTACTTTTTCTATATACCTCCGGATACTCTATTCTCGGGTCAAACGGTAGGCGTTTGGTGGTATTAACCCTCACTTCGTTTAACATAATCCCGGCAGGTTTCAATACCACGGTAAGGGGCTTATTATCAATGATCACTAATGTGTCAGACACATATCCGGGCGCGTCAAATATCACCAAATGGTTCTTGCCAGATTTGATAGTAAACTTGCCATTCTTGTCAACCAGGGTTATCTGCTTGTTATTAGTATCATGCACAAAAACGTTTGTAATTCCGTCGTTACTGCCTTGTTCGACAACGACGCCCTTAACCACGTCCTGACCCTTAGCGTAGGTCGCTGCAAGCATCAACCCAACAAATCCCAAAAAGCGTTTCATAGTGTATAAGTTTGTTCAGGCTAAGTTAAATCAATTATAGTACCAATGTATAAGTGTTAAAGCTATTTAACATTTACCGGACACAAAAAACCCCGTCCCCTACAGTTGCGGGGACGGGGTTTACTATTGTTAGCACTAATGATTACTGTTTCGTCCAAACGTTGTTTGATACGTTATGGTCAGGCAAAATACCGTCAGGATTATACGTTACAGATGCTATTTCTTCTGTCGACGGATATCTGAATCTCCAGGTTACGTTTCGTTCCCAAACCTCGGCGGTGTAGTTAACGCGTTCGGTTTTGCCGCTAACGGTCTTAATTTCAAGTATAACCGGCATCGCCATTTTCTCCAGGTTATCTAAAGTGATAATAGAACCCTTGGTCGCATCGTCCCCTACGTATTTAACGTTACGCACGGCAACATCCAGCCGATCATTATTTACAAACCAGCCTCTCCAAAACCACTGCAGGTTTTCGCCGGAGGCATTTTCCATCGTACGGAAAAAGTCGTCAGGTGTGGGGTGTTTATATGCCCAGCGATGCACGTAGGTTTTAAACGCGAAATCAAAGCGTTCCGGCCCCAATACGTTCTCGCGCAGTATCGTCAAACCTGCCGCTGGTTTGCTGTACAACAAGGTACCGGTGTTTGGCTCCTTTAAATTCTCGGGGTTACTCAATATCGGCTCTAACGTAGGGCGGGTATAGGCATTCCAGGTTTTTATACGACCTTCCAAAGTACCGGCGCGGTAGAACTCGCCATTTAATGATTCTTTAGTTGACAAGGTATTGATAAAAGTGTTAAAGCCCTCGTCCATCCAGCCGTAATCTACACGGTTCTGCCAGTATTTCGGGCCGGCTGACCGTCGGCCGCGCGCAGATCATTGCCGTTTTTGGTGTAAAAAAACGGTTTGCAGGTTTCATGGTAATCATACTTTGATTCGGGCGCATTTGGGTCGGCAATGGCTTGCGCCCTGCCCGTGCTTCGTTGCTGGGTAGCAGGCGTGGTTTGTGCCATAGCGGTGGCCATACTCACGCAAAATGCCAGTGTTAAGCCGGCAGTACTTTTTAGTTTCATTCAGTTAATTTTAGTTTAAAACGTAAAATTATAAAATTAACCGCGGTTAAATAAACGTAAGGAAATTATTACGTGCGAAGAGATACGTCACCGACTGTAGAGACGCAATGCTTTGCGTCTCCCCTGCGTAAGGGTAGTAAAAGGTGTAGTTATACGCCTGACGGGGTCGATGGGTCATAGACACAAAACATTGCGTCTATGTGATATTATTTTTTAAAATGCGCTTTATATGCCGCCTCATCAAAACCGAAGAACAGGAAACCGCCATCTTCAATAACCGGGCGCTTAATCATACTGGTTTTTTGTTGTATCAGTTGCAAAGCATCAGCATTGGTTTTAACAGCATCTTTAACCTCGGGGTCCAGTTGTTTCCAGGTTGTGCCTTGCTTGTTTAAAAACTTTTCATAACCGGTTTTGCTGTCCCAGTCCTGCAGTTTCTCGTTACTTATGCCCAGTTTTTTAAAATCATGAAACTCATATACTACATCATTGGCTTTAAACCAATCAAGCGCTTTTTTAACTGTATTGCAGTTGGTGATTCCGTATACTTTCATGGGGGTAATTTACAAGTTATTACGAACTTATTTAGTCACCATAATGTCCCATCGCGGACACCACAAATACAGTCACCACATCCTCGTCAACTTCATAGATAACCCTATCTTTCTGATTAATACGCCTTGACCATAAACCCGACAGGTCGTATTTTAAAGGTTCAGGATTACCAATACCTGTATACGGGGTTTGAGAAAGTTCTTGCAGTATATTTTCGATTTTCTTGTTGCTTCCTTTGTCGCCTGATTTGTAATGTAGCTTTAAGTGCTTTTGAGCGATTTCCTTTATTTCAAGTTTAAACTGCCCCATACATCGTTTGGATTAACTTCAACAGACGTCCCCTTTTGTGCCTTTTTAATCATCGCCACAAACTTTGGGTCGTAGGGGCTTGTTTCTACGCTGATCTTTAATGCCTTAGCAATAGCTTTTAAAGCAGCAAGTTGCTCTTTATTTTCAGGGTGCATGATTAACGTTGTCATATTCAAATTTACCTAATTATTAGAGTCTTTGCAATTACTTGTTAAACTTCGTCATTGTCAATTCCGTCCCTATCGTTGCGAAAGCTTTGATCATTTCTATTGATTTTTGGTCACCTATAATGGCTGCCTTACGCTACTTCTTAAGGTATCCCGTGCTAGTATAGGAGATATACGCATGTCTTAATTTCTGGATTTAAATTGCTAATATAGGTGTGTAATACGTAAGATTACGTAGTGTAAAGAGGTTAAGTATTACAATCTCAATAAGTCACGGTAGGATGATAGTATCTATTCCACTCATCAAACGTAACAGATGAATCAATCATCACATGATACTTATCAATCTTGGGTGTATAGGAGTTAATAAGTCGGCTTGAGCCATAAAATTTAATTTTAATAGCATCTTTAACAATAGATACACCAGTTATAAATCCGTCCTCACAATCCAAGATAACCTTATCAAAATAATTTTTTTCTACGGATACAAAAGCCTTCGTCGAACTTATGTAACTTTCACGATACCACCTAACAGTGAGTTCATCATCTTTAATGGTTTTCATATCTAACTTTGAATTGACACAGCCCTGCGATATTACGATCAGAAAAAGCAGTCGAGATATATTCGTAAAAACTGCGATAGCTTTCATAGCGCCAATTACTTGTTAAACTTCGTCATTGTCAATTCCGTCCCTATTGCTGCAAAGCTTTTTATCATTTCTATTGATCGGTCTATCAGCGCGGGTAGTTCGGGTTGTTCGTCATCATCAAAGCCGCTTAATACGTAATCAACCTGACGGCCTTTGGGGTAGTTATCACCAACGCCAAAACGCAGGCGGGCGTAGTTGTTATGGCCCAGGGTGGCTTCAATGTGTTTCAGTCCATTATGTCCGGCGGCACTGCCTTTTGGTTTAAGGCGCAGGGTGCCAAGCGGCAGGGCAATATCATCCACCAAAACCAAAACATTTTCTACCGGGATCTTAAGCTCGTTCATCCAGTGGTTCATGGCCTTACCGCTCAGGTTCATGTAGGTGGTTGGTTTTATCAGGTGCAGGGTGCGGCCCTTATGGCTAACCTCGGTATAGTAGGCCAGGCGCATGTTGTTAAACTTTACCCCTTCTTGCTTAGCCAGTTCATTCAATATCACAAAGCCAATATTATGGCGCGTATCGGCATACTCGGGGCCAATGTTTCCTAAACCAACTACCAGGTATTTCATATCATGCTAATATATCATTTTCTAAAAAAACAAAAAGCGACAAGTAATTAAACTTGTCGCTTTTCAAATCTGCGAAATCACTAATAATCAGTGAAATCCTAAAAATTATTTTTTACCGGCTTCTTGCTCAGCCTGACGTAATGCACGTGAAGTTGTAACAGAAACGATAGTATCCTCTTTACTGTTAAGGATAGTTAAGTTAGGTACACTGATTTCAGATACTTTAACTGATTTACCTACCTCTAAAGCTTCGATGCTAACTTCAATAAAGTCGATATGATCTTTAGGTAAAGCTTTAACTTTAAGCTTACGTAATTTTTGAACTAATTTACCACCCACTTTAACGCCTGGTGAAGTACCTGTTAAACTTACAGGGATATCGATAGCGATTGGCTTAGCCTCGTCAAGCAATAAAAAGTCAACGTGGATAAGTTTTTCAGTTAACGGGTGAAACTGAAGATCTTTAATAATAGCTTGTGATTTAACACCAGCAATGTCAAGGTCGATGAAGTGAACAACCGGCGTATAAACTACGGCTTTCAAATCAGATGCGGACACCGAAAAGTGGCTTTGAGTAGCACCACCGTAAAGCACTGCCGGTACCAAATCCTGGTAACGCAGCTCTTTCGCGTCTCTTTTCCCTACGTTCTCTCTTAGAGAACCGCTAATAGCAATTGATTTCATTTTTAATTATTTATTTGTTTGTATTTAAGCCCTGCGTCGCGCAGGGATATTTTTATTCATTTTCAAAGTCCTCCCTACCGGTGAGGATTTAGGAGGGGCTTACTCTACCTTAAACAACTGGCTTATTGAGCCATGTTCATTTACGTTCATTATCGCTTTGGCAAACAGTTCGCCGGTTGATAATACAGTTATTTTAGGGCTGGTACGTTTTGACGGTATGGTATCAGTAACAATCAGTTCCGTTAATGCCGAGTTCTCTACCGTCTCATAGGCATCGCCGGATAGTACGGCATGCGTACAAACCGCTCTTACCGTGCGTGCACCTTTGTCCATTATCAGCTGTGCTGCTTTAGCCAATGTGCGTGCGGTATCACAAATATCGTCAATCAATACAATGTCCTGATCTTTAACATCACCTATCAGGGTCATTGATTCTATTTCGTTAGCGCGCTTACGGCGTTTATCGCAAATTACAACCTCGGCATTAAAAAACTTAGCAAAGCCCCGTGCCCTGTATGATCCGCCCATATCCGGCGAAGCAATGGTAATTGCCTTTAAATTTAAGCTCTTTATATAAGGCACAAATATGATCGAACCGTCAAGGTGGTCTACCGGGATATCAAAAAATCCTTGTATCTGCGCGGCGTGCAAATCCATGGTCATAATACGGTCAATACCCGCAGCTACCAGTAAATTAGCTACCAGCTTAGCACCAATAGCTACACGCGGACGATCTTTTCTGTCTTGCCTGGCCAAACCAAAGTACGGTATAACGGCGTTAACGTGATGAGCAGACGCGCGGCGTGCGGCATCGGTCATCATTAGTAACTCCATTAAATTGTCGGTAGGCTGGTGGGTTGACTGTACCAGGAAAACATCGCAACCACGTACAGATTCGTTAAAAGAAGGCTGAAACTCGCCGTCACTGAAACGCGCCAGGGTCGATTCGCCCAAAGGTTGGCCATAAGCATCAGCAATTTTATGCGCCAGATCTGTTGATCCGGAACCTGCAAATAATTTAACCGTGTTAAACTGTAATGGCATGTTTTGCTGTTGGCTATAAAAAACAATTTCGGATTTGAATCTCTATGGAATTATCCATACTGAAAATTCGAAATCCGAAATATTTATTGTTGCCCGACCAGGATTCGAACCTAGACAAACGGTACCAAAAACCGTCGTACTACCATTATACTATCAGGCAATCTCCACCTCCGTAACTTACGTCCCGAAAAGGAATGCAAATATAAGACGATTTTTTCAACTTCAAAACGGAAATTTTAAAAAAAATTAAGCCCGACACGGAGAGCCTGAAAATCAGTTGTAAGTAGCTGATAAAAGGCTGAATTTATAGAGGGTATTATGTTAAAAAATGCTAAATCCGTGCTTTTGATCTGCATTATAGTTGTAGTTTTGCTATTTTCGGCCTGATTAAAACCATTACCCTTGTAAAATTTCGAAATGAAATACAATAAGATCAACAATTTATTTGGCTGGATAGCCTTCGTTGTAGCAATTATTACCTACGCCTTAACTTTAGAGCCTTCGGCCAGTTTTTGGGATTGCGGCGAGTTTATTGCCTGCGTTTACCGCCTGCAGGTGGCCCACCAGCCCGGCGCGCCATTATTTACCATGATTGGGAAAGTGGTATCGCTGCTGTCTTTTGGTAACAACTTAAAGGTTGCTTACTGGACCAATATGGCTTCGGCGCTGGCAAGCGCGGCTACCATTTTGTTCTTGTTTTGGAGCATTACCGCACTGGCCAAAAAGATACTGATCAAAAAAGCAGAAGATCTTGATCTTAATAATACCATACTTATTATAGGTGCCGGTTTAGTCGGCGCTTTAGCATATACATTTTCTGATACCTTCTGGTTCTCGGCGGTCGAGTCTGAGGTTTACGCGCAGTCATCCCTGTGTACCGCCGTTGTATTTTGGGCGATATTGAAATGGGATGCCCATGCAGACGAACCCGGCGCTGATAAATGGATCATCTTTATAGCCTATATCATGGGCCTATCAATAGGTATTCACCTATTAAACTTACTGGTTATACCTGCTATAGCCCTGGTTATTTACTTTCGCAAATCGCCAAACACCACTACCTGGGGTACTATTAAGGCGCTTTTATTGGGTGTGGTTATCGTTGCTGCGGTATTGTGGGGCATTATACAATACACTGTAAAAGGCGCTGCTTTCTCTGATCTTTTCTTTGTTAATACGCTGGGCATGGGCTTCGGCACCGGTGCAATTACTTTTTTCTTATTGTTAACCGGCGTTATTGTAGCCGGCATTGTTTACACCATTAAACCAAGCCAGCTTACTATTATTATTACAGCTGTATGCTTTGTACTGGCACTTACCGTTAGCGCTGGTATAATTGGCCTGGTAATGGCTGTAATTATTATTGCTATATTAGAGTACGGCGTTAAAATCCGCGAGAAACGTTTTGCGCTTAATAGCTTCCTGATCTGTACCGCGTTCATCCTGTTTGGTTACAGCTCATTTGTAATGATCGTTATTCGTGCTAAGGCGGGCACTAACTTAAACAACAGTAATCCGCAGGACGCTTTCTCGTTAAACGGCTACTTGAACCGTGACCAGTATGGCGAAACGCCGCTGTTATACGGTCAGTTTTTCGACTCTAAACCTATTAATCAAACAGAAGGCGCTGATATCTATCGTAAAGGCGATGAAAAATACGAGGTAGTAGGTAAAAAGATTACTACCATATATGACCGCAATACCATTTTCCCGCGTATGTTTAGCGAGAAAGAAGGTCATCCTGAGTTTTATCATGACTGGGTGGGCATCCCCGAAGGGCAAAACCCATCATTTGGAGACAATCTTTCATTCTTCTTTTCTTGGCAGGTTAATCAAATGTATACCCGCTATTTCCTTTGGAACTTTGCGGGCCGCTCAAACGAGCAGGACGGCCAGATACGCGGCCTTGATGGCGACTGGTTAAGTGGTGTTAATGTTAAACAACAGCTACCCTACTCGGTTACGCAAAGCAAAAGCTATAATCGCCTATTCTTTTTACCACTGATATTGGGCTTGCTGGGTGTGTACTTCCACTTTAAAAAGAACCAAAAAGATGCCGGTGTTGTGGCAGTATTATTCTTCTTTACCGGCTTTGCTATCCTGCTTTACCTTAACCAGGACCCACTGCAACCACGCGAACGTGATTACGCTTATGCAGGCTCGTTCTACGCCTTTGCTATATGGATTGGTTTAGCGGTGCTGGCTATTGCAGAACTGCTGGGCAAAAAGGGCAAAACCGTTGGCGTAGCCGTACTGGCAACTTTGGTTTGTTTACTTGCCGGCCCGGTACTAATGGCCAGTCAGGAATGGGATGACCACGATCGCTCGACCAAAACTACGCCACGCGATATGGCTTATAACTACCTTACATCGTGCGCGCCAAACGCTATATTGTTTACTTATGGCGACAATGATACGTACCCGCTTTGGTACTTACAGGAGGTTGAAAATGTACGCCCTGATGTACGTATTGTAAACCTTAGTTTGTTAGGTACTGATTGGTACATTAAACAAATGAAAGGCAAGATGAATGAGTCGGCGCCATTGCCTATTACCATGGCCGATAGCAAATTTAAGAACGGTACCCGCGATGTTATTTATTTTAACGACGCCAAATTACCGGGATCATCTGAGCTGAAAGAGGTGTTTGACTTTATGGTATCAGAAAACCCTGAGGCTAAAGCGCAGTACGACAACGGCGAGTCTGCCAACTACTTGCCAACCAAAAACTTTAAACTAACCGTTAATGCTGACGATGTGGTTAAAACAGGTACGCTAGGCGCTGATAAACGCGACCAGATACAGCCTGTTATTGATTTTACTTTCCCATCGCCATATGTTACTAAAGACAACCTTGCGCTGATAGACATCCTATCGCATAACGACTGGAAACGCCCGATATACTTTACTGTTACCGTGCCTACCAAAAGCATGATTGGGTTAACTAAATACATGTACAGCGAAGGTTTTGCTTACAGATTCCTGCCGTTAAAACCTGACTCGTTACGTGCGCCGTTAGAGAATACCAACACCATGACTATGTATAACAACGTGGTGAAAAATTTCAAATACGGTAACTTTAAAAAAGCCACCTTTTTAGATCACGAGTCGTTAACTATGTTTTACCCGTTAATTAGCCGCGTATATCTTACCATGGCCGAAAACCTCTTCCAGGAAGGACATAAAGATTTGGCAATTAACGCGCTACACAAGTACGAAGCCGAAATGCCGGTAACCATCCCTGTACAAGAAGTAGCGGTGCGTAAATACTACATGGCCGACTTAGCTTACCGTATGGGCGATAAAGCCTGGGCAGATAAAAACCTGGCGATCATTATCGACTATCTCGACAACTCGTTAAATTATAACCTTAACCTGTTTAAAGACGGTAAAACCAGCTTAAATAACGAAATTCAGTTTGGCGTATCACTTTTAAGCGGCATCACCAAATTAACCGCTACGCATCAATCAGCCCTAAACGCTAATTGCAAAACCAAGCTGGAAATGTATAAAAAGACTTTTGGTATTAATGTCGACGATCAGCAACAACAATAATAGATCTTTATAAAACGGAAAACGCCTCCGATATTCGGGGGCGTTTTGCGTTATATTAAGTAAGCTTCGCGATAGCCTGAACATAACACACCCCACTAACAAACAAAAAAGGGTCGCGGTAAACCGCAACCCTTTCCATTGAATCAATATCTTTCTATCCTTCAATCACTACGCCCATAGCGCAAAATTTATTTATACGCTCGTTAACCAGTTCGGTAACATCACGCTCTTTAAGTACTTTAAGCTCTTTTACTAATTGCTTTTTAAGGATAGTGGCCATAGCAACCGGATCTTGATGCGCGCCGCCAAGCGGTTCTTTAATAACGCCGTCTATTAGTTTGTTTTTATACATCTCGGTCGATGTTAGCTTCAACATTTCTGCAGCGCGTTCTTTATGCTCCCAGGTTTTAAACAGTATGGTAGAGCAATTCTCCGGAGAGATCACCGAATACCAAGAGTTGTCAAGCATCAACACCCTATCGCCAATACCAATACCTAAGGCACCACCCGATGCGCCCTCGCCTATCACCACACAAATAACCGGCACTTTTAAAATTGCCATCTCCAGCAGGTTGCGGGCTATAGCTTCGCCTTGTCCACGCTCCTCGGCCTCAAGACCAGGGAAAGCTCCCGGTGTATCTATTAAAGTAACAACAGGTTTGCCAAATTTCTCGGCCAGTTTCATCAAACGTAAAGCTTTGCGGTAACCTTCAGGGTTTGCCATACCGAAATTGCGGTACTGGCGTTCTTTTGTGTTACGGCCTTTTTGATGACCGATGAACATCACCGTTTCGCCATTCAATGTTCCAAAACCACCTATGATGGCTTTATCATCACCCACGGTACGGTCGCCATGCAGCTCGATGAAATCATCGCACATTAATTCCAAATACTGTAAAGTGTAAGGACGCTCAGGGTGACGCGAGATCTGTACTTTTTGCCAGCCGGTAAGGTTGCTGTATATATCTTTTTTGGCGGTTTCTAACTTGCTCTCCAATTCGGCCACTGTTGCAGACATGTCGAGCTTATTTTTCTCTTCAACCTGCTTCACTTTTTCAATCTGCTGCAGTAACTCTGACAGTGGTTTTTCAAAATCGAACGAAATCTTCATATCTAATTATTGAGGGCGCTAAATTAAACAAAACCAACGGCAAATTATCATTTACGTTTCTGTAAAGCTTCAAGCCTTGCTATCTGCTGTGCCGACAATAGCTTTTGCGTTGATAGACAAGCCTGTAGCATAGCATTCTTTAATTCGCCCTGGTATAAGCCGTAACGATTAGTGTAAAATATTACGTTGCCGTCTTGCACTTTGTTATGCTTAAAAAGACTATCCAGCTTCTTTTCGGTGTCGATAACCGAGCCGCCAATTTGCAATCGCCGACGGCGCAAATAGTCGTTGGCCTCCGTAATTTTTTTCACCTGGATGGGGCTAAGATCAAGCTCTGCTTTATACTTTAAAACTTTATCAGGCATGGGGTAATGGTTTAGCTCGGCCACGCGGGCAAGGTCAGCTCCTGCTTCGCCTTTTAAAAAGCTTTGGTATTGCTCATAAGTTAGGGTGCGTACCGGAGACTGTTTGGCGGCAGTATCTGTGCCAGATTGCGCGCTGCCCAGTATCAGCATAAAAGTAAATAAGTGTGATTGCATAAATTGGTATTTAAAGCTTAACACCTGCGTGGCAGCAAAAGTTCATGCAATTTTATAATTTTAGCCTGATGGACACCACCGATACAAACGCCAGCGACGTTATTGACCTGCTTAAAGAAAAAGCCGACACCCGGTACCATGCAGGCATGCAGCGCTTCGGCATTGCTAATGAGAAAGCGCTCGGTGTTAAAATCCCCGAAGTACGTAAACTAGCCAAACTTATAGGCAGGGACCATGCCCTGGCTCAAAAACTGTGGGACACCGGCATCCACGAAGCGCGCATACTGGCATCAATGATAGCTGACCCAAAACAAGTTACCCCGCAACAAATTGATAACTGGACCAAAGATTTTGACTCATGGGACGTATGTGATCAGGTTTGTGGAAACCTTTTCGACCGCACTCCCTATGCCATTGAAAAGGCCCTTGAGTTTAGCGCTCGCGAAGAAGAATTTGTAAAACGCGCCGGCTTTGTGCTAATGGCTGAGCTGGCTGTGCACGACAAGAAAGCGCCGGACTCGGTGTTTATTCAGTTCTTCCCAATAATTGAACGCGAGGCCTGCGACAATCGCAACTTTGTTAAGAAAGCGGTTAATTGGGCCCTGCGGCAAATAGGTAAACGGAATGCTGCTTTAAGGCCCTTAGCTATTGCGTGTGCAGAAAGGATTTTATTGCAGGAGAGTAAAACAGCAAAGTGGATTGCGCGCGATGCTTTGAGAGAATTGGCCTGAACCTTGATTCATAAGATTAGGATTTCCATGGTGCTAATCAAATCCTACAATCTTTTGATCCTACAAATCCTAGTTCAGACAAATAATATATATTTGCCACACTATGAGTAAGAATACTGACGAACTGTTTAAAAACGTAATAGCCCATTGTAAAGAGTATGGCTTCGTTTTTCAATCGAGCGAGATATATGACGGCCTTAGCGCTGTTTACGATTACGGCCAATTTGGTGCCGAGTTAAAAAACAACCTTAAAACCTATTGGTGGAAAAGCATGGTTCAATTGCACGATAATATCGTGGGGATTGATTCGGCTATATTTATGCACCCAAAGATCTGGAAAGCCAGCGGCCACGTTGACGGTTTTAGCGACCCGATGATTGACAATAAAGACAGCAATAAACGCTACCGCGCCGATCAATTATTAGAGGATCGCATAGCAAAACTGGACGAGGAACAAAAAACCAGCGAAGCAGAAGAGCTGCAACTGGAAATGGACAACGCCCTAAAAGCCGAAGACCTGCCCCGCCTGCGCGAACTGATAGTTGAGCAAAACATTAAATGCCCTTTAAGCGGCACCGCCAACTGGACAGACGTGCGCCAGTTTAACCTGATGTTTAGCACACAAATGGGCGCTGTGGCTGACGATGCCGATGTTGTTTACCTGCGCCCTGAAACTGCGCAAGGCATATTTGTAAACTACCTGAACGTGCAAAAATCTGGCCGGATGAAAATTCCGTTTGGTATTGCGCAAATTGGTAAAGCGTTCCGTAACGAGGTTATTGCCCGGCAGTTCATTATCCGCATGCGCGAGTTTGAGCAAATGGAAATGCAATACTTTGTACGCCCCGGCACGCAAAAAGAGTGGTTTGAAAAATGGAAAGCAGCCCGTTTAAAATGGCACCTGGCCTTAGGCACCGATGCTGCCAAATACCGATACCACGAACATACCAAGCTGGCACACTATGCTGATGCCGCTTATGATATTGAGTTTGAGTTTCCGTTTGGCTTTAAAGAGGTTGAAGGCATACACAGCCGTACCGATTTTGACTTGAGCCAGCATCAGCAATTCTCTGGCAAAAAGATGCAATACTTTGACCCGGAGATTGACCCGGCTACAGACAAACCTTTCGGTAACTATATCCCCTACGTTATTGAAACGTCTATTGGCCTTGACCGTATGTTCTTGCTGACGATGATCAATGCTTACGAGGAAGAAGATCTGAGTACCGAAGAGAAACAAGATAGCCGCACCGTATTGCGCCTGCACCCTTGCCTTGCGCCAGTCAAAGCCGCTATTTTCCCGCTGACCAAAAAAGACGGTCTACCCGAAAAAGCCCGCGAGATCATGGACGCCTTAAAACTTGATTTCAACCTGCAATACGAAGAGAAAGACGCCATTGGCAAACGCTATCGCCGCCAGGATGCCATCGGTACGCCATTCTGTATCACGGTAGATCATCAGACACTGGAAGATAATACCGTTACTATCCGCCATCGCGACAGCATGGCACAAGAGCGCGTACCAGCCGCCGATCTGGATAAGATCATTGGTGAGTTGGTGAGTTGGAAGAATTTGCTGAAATAAATATTAGTCTCTACAAAAAAACCGCTTAAATAAGCGGTTTTTTTGTAGATTATTTGACGATCATTAAACAGATTGCCATTAAATCTTATATCCAATTCTCTCTCTGTCTTCCCAACTTTTCTGTGTTCCTCTTTGATCTAATAGATTCTCCATAGCATCATAAATGTGATTAAGTTGCATGTCGTGTTCACCCAGTCTTTCTTTTATCTCCCTTAGCTGTTCTTTCAAATCCATTTGTTGTAAAGTAAGTCGCCTTATAGCCACAAAAGCACGCATAATTGCAATATTCATATTTATGGCGGTGTCGCTATTAAGTATGCCGCTAAGCATTGCAACACCTTGCTCGGTAAATGCATAAGGCAAATATCTTCCTGCTCTATTCTTAGGAAATTCCATCATCACAGTTTGTGATGATGACTTACTTTCAATGGATGTATCAGAGAATTGCGATTGTACATACTGCCATTCGGCAGCTGAAAGTCTCACCATAAAATCATCAGGAAAGCGTTTTGCATTGCGCTTAACCGCCTGATTTAATACGCGCGTTTCTACACCGTAAAGAAAAGCCAGATCCATATCTAACATCACCCGCTCATTACGTATTTCATAAATCCGTTTTTGTATGTTAGGTAATGATATCATTTTAATTATATTTTTACGACTACGATATTGGATACTCAATACTACTTATTTAAAATCGAAAGGCAAAGTTTTGTAAAACATACCGCAAACGAAATAGCACTAAGTGCGTCAATTGCTTCACAAATAATTTTGTTTTAACTGGCATCTTAGCATTTCATCACCACAAACATTTTACATTACCAACAAGCTTATAAATACTTATCCTTCATACAAACATTTAACTTAGCGCATATAAATTTTATATGCGACACCCTAAGCTACTTACTACATTACTTTTATCAGCCTTTTCTCAACTATTGTTTGCACAAAACGGCATCGTTAAAGGCAGCATTACAGATCAACAGACAAAACAGCCCGTAGACTACGCTACAATATCGTTATTAAAAACCAATGATTCTGCCGCGGTAAGCGGTGTGGTTACTAAGGCTAATGGCACTTATGTAATTACCGGTGTACAACCGGGCAGCTACTTGCTTAAGGCGTCGTTTTTAGGCTACCGGACAGGCTACTCGCCTGCCTTCGAAATTAGCAATACTAAAACTGCGCAAGTTATTAATGTCGCGTTGATAGCCAGTCAGCAGCTTTTAAATCAGGTCGCGGTTACCGGTCAGCAAATAAAATCGCTCTATAAAATTGATAAGCAAAGCTACAAAGCCGGCCAGTTCGAGTCGGCTAAGGGCGGCTCAGCTATTGATGTGTTAAAAAACCTGCCGTCCGTATCTGTAAACGGCGAGGGCGATATCAGTGTGCGCGGCTCATCAGGCTTTTTAGTGCTGCTAAATGGCAAACCTGTATTAACCGATGCCCAAACCGTACTGGGCCAGTTGCCGGCTAACGCCATAGATAATATCGAGCTTGTTACTGCTCCATCTGCTAAGTATGACCCGGATGGTCGTGGTGGCATTATCAACATTATCACAAAAAAAGGAGCGAACGATGGCTTTACCGTTGCAGCTAATGCGCAAGGCGGGTTACCTGCTACCATCGACTACGGCAACGCCCGCAAACCGCTACGCTTTGGTGGCGACCTGACGCTGAACTATAAAAAAGACAAATGGGATATTTCTGTTGGTGGTAACTATAACCGAAACGACAATGCCGGCTATCGCGAAGGCGACGCCTTCACTACCAATGCAGCCGCAGGCACTATTACCCGCTTTCCTTCAGTTGGCGAACGGAGTTTTAAAAAATACAACTACGCTGGCCGTGCTACCATTAATTACACCGCCGATGCCAACAATAGTTTTTCGGCGGGTTTGTTTGCCGGCTCGCGTTATCAGGATCGTATTGCCGATATTCTGTATCATAACACGACCAGTAACCTGGCCACGGGCGCCTTACTTAAAAGCAACACCTATTTCAACGCAAATACACAAACAAAGCAGGGCAATTTTACCTTAGCTAACCTTGACTATACCCATACGTTCCAAAATAAATCAACGCTAACGGCCGGGCTGTTGTATGAACATGCCGATCTATATGGCAATACAAAAAACAGAAACCTGAAGTATCCAAACACCGCCGATACCATACAATATGTATATAACCCTTATAAAAGGCCCATTAACGGCTATCGCTTTAAGCTGGATCACAGCATTAACTTAGGTAAGGGTAAGTTAGAAAGTGGTTACCAGTTAAGGTATGATACGCAGGAGGGCCAATTTGACTATCTTGTTACCCCACCGACGGCACAGCCGGATATTGCCAAATTTAGCGGCAGCCTGCGGGCCAGAAACACGATCAACTCGGTTTACTCACAATATAGCGGCAAAGCTTCAAAATTAGAATACAATGCCGGCCTGCGCTACGAGTATGCCAGCCGTAAGGTTAATATATCCTATGATGCTGATCCGCACTTATTAAACCTGTCAAACCTGTTTCCCTCTGCCAGTTTACTTTACAGTATCAAAGATACCTGGAAACTTAAGGCCGGCTATAGCAAGCGCATAAACCGCAATAGCGATCTGCAACTTAACCCAATCCCTGAAAGAGAACACTCAGAAACATATGAAGTAGGCGACCCTGACCTGTTACCGGAGTTTATTGATCTGGCTGAACTGGGTATTAACCACACTTTTAGTAAAGGTTCTTTTTTTGCGACGGCTTACTATCAGCATATTAAAAACCCTATACAACGTTTAAACAGTTTTTATGCTGATACGATCTTGAACCGGGTGTTCACCAACGCCGGCAATGCCAGGTTATGGGGTATGGAAGCAGGCGCCAGCCTGCAGCCGCTTAAATGGTGGAGCCTGTACCTGGGAGCAAACGTGTACAACTATCATATTTATGGCGATATTAAAATTTTGAACGACGCGGTTACGGTAAACAATCAAAATTGGGCCTATTCTATCAACGGCAACAGCACTTTCCAGCTAAATAAAACACTGAGCCTGCAGGCCAATGTAAATTACCTGTCTAAACGCCCTACCGCGCAGGGCGAGGATTCGCATTTTTTTGTACCGAACGCTTCGGTTAAAAAAACGCTTGCAAATGGGCGCTGGGCGGTATCTGCGCAGTGGCAAAATATCAACATTTTTAACGCAAACAAGCAACGTATTACTACAGCCGGGGCCAACTTTTACACCACCACTAATTACATTTACGAAACCAATGTATTTTTAATTAACGTGACTTTTAACCTAAATAAGTTTACGTCGAAATTAAAGTTACTGAACAGCGAGATGAGCGAGAAAGAATTTTAACGAACAGGAAAAGGGACGAGTTGAGGCAAACATGCCATTGTTGATATTATTTAAAGGTAATGTTTAGATAAAATTTATACTTTTATTTGATTAACGATCTCTCATAAACCTGTAACTTGAAGCCCTTCCTAGCCTTATTTATCATTTTAGGTTTTAATTGCACCGGGGCCTATTCGCTTCCGGAAAAAGGTACCACAGATAGTTTGCGGCAGCTGGTTAATATTGCATTAAAAAAAACCAACAAGCCTGATACCCTTATTATAAACCGCATTAACAAATTAGCCGAAGCGTATTTTGAGTCGCAGCCGGATAGTACCCGGCATTTTGGCCAACTGCAAGTAAAGCTTTCAAAACAAATAGCTTACCAAAAAGGCATAGCCGATGGCACGCTGCATTTGGCCGATGTGAATACGCTACGCGGAAATTATACGGTAGCAATCACCCAATACAATACCTCCCTGTCCATTTACCGCCAGTTAAACAATCTGCATGGCATTAGCGATTGCTATATGGAGCTTGGCTATATACAAGATTACCTGGGCCAGTATGACGCCGCGCTGTCGCTTTATAAAAAAGCCCTGGCAATAACCATTAAAACCCGCGACGAGAAAAACGAAGCCGAAACCTATAATTTAATGGGTATTACCTATGATAATAAGGGCGACGTGTCTAAGGCGCTGGATTATTACTTCAAGGCCCTTTTTATTGATGTCCAACGCAAAGACGAGCTTTCTGCGGCCAGTAAGTACAACAATATCGGGCTTATTATGCAGCATCTTGAGCTGTATCCAAAGGCCCTGAATTATTATGCGCGTGCCCGCGCCATCTGGCAAAAACATAACGACCAGCTGGGCCTGAGCAGCGTATACCAAAACATTGGCGAAACCTTTATGGCGCAGCACTATTACGCCAAAGCAATACCTTACCTGCGCCGTGCCGCGGCCATGTTTACTCAACAAGGAGACAGCGAGGGTACGTGCCTGATTTACTATGACCTGGGGATGTACAACTATTACGTTAACCGCCCGGACTCGGCCCTGCATTACCTTAATAAGTCGCTCATTATTGCCGCAAATAGTAAGGTAATAATTAATAAAGCAAATGCGCAGGTAGGGCTGGCCATGGTTTATAATGCTATTAAGCAGTATAATCTAGCCTACAGTAATGCAACACAGGCCTTAGCTATTGGCCAAACCTTAAACAGCCTTAACATACATACAGATGCCAGCTTGCAGGCCAGTTTAGCGCTTGGCGGCTTAAAACACTACCAGCAAGCGTACAACATGCACCTGCAATATTCGGCGCTTAAAAGCGAGCTGAAGCATGCCGAGGGGATAAACAAAATAATGTTATATAATATTGAGGTTGATTTTGCGCGTAAGCAACGCGACCACGCCGAACAGCAACTTAAACGGGAAAAGGTATACCAAACAAAAATTGCCAGCCAGCGCAACCAAAACATCATATACGCAGCATTGAGTGTAATACTGGCTACGGTGGCATTGGTATACTACAATGCCAAGCGAAAACAACAACGCATTAACGAGCTGCTGGCCGAGAAGAACCGCTCCATTACCCAGCACCAGGATGTGCTTAACACACAGGCGCTGAAATTAAACGAACTCAACGTTTTAAAAGATCGCCTTATCAGCGTTTTGGCGCACGATTTACGGGCCCCCATAAGCACCCTGCGCGGGCTATTTAACCTATTGACAGACGACACCATCAGCCCCGAAGAGTTTGCCGCCATGACGCCTAAGGTATTCATCAAACTTGAACATACGTCTGACTTTTTGGACACCCTGTTGTTTTGGATAAATAGCCAGGTTGATAATGCTGGCAAGCGCTCCACGCCCTTTGAACTGGCAGACCTGGTAAACCGCGAACTGGCCCACCTTGAAGACCAGCTAAAACAAAAAAACATCAGCGTAAGCATAAACGTTACTCCCGACGCCATTGCCTGGGCCGACCCCAGCTGTGTACGCATTGTGATGCACAACTTTTTAACCAACGCCATCAAGTTTTCAAATCGCGATAGCAGCATAGAAATTGAGGCCCACCCGCTTGACGGGCATTACATAAAGTTTTGCCTTACAGACCACGGCGTGGGCATGAGCCCCGACTACCTGAACAACCTGTTTAAAACTCAAGTTAGCAGCCGGTCCGGTACCGAAAACGAGAGCGGCACGGGCATGGGCATGATGTTTTGTAAGGACCTTATTGAACAGCAAAATGGCACTATCTGGGCGCAGAGCGAGTTGGGTAAAGGCACCAAGCTATGCTTCACCCTGCCGGCTGTCGACAAAACATCGGCGCAAGCTTAAAACAATTTGGTACATTTATTATTAGTGTTAAATACTTATAATACCCGGGCATGGCCATTAAAGAATACCCTTTTTACCTAAAAACCACCGTCGTTCTGTTTGGATTGATACTGTTGGTATATGTTTTAGCGCAGCTGGAAGACATACTGGTGCCGCTTGCTTTCGCAGGCTTTTTATCAGTATTGCTAAACCCGTTGGCTAACCGGTTTCAAAAGATGGGGTTGAGCCATTTCTTAGCTATTATGCTGGCTATATTGGTAGCTGCGCTTGGTGTTGCAGGCGTGTTTTACTTTTTGTCGTCGCAAATTGCAGGCTTTGGCGAGTCGTTGCCTATGCTAAAGGAAAAATTTGGCGTTATCACGCATGACTTGAAGGCCCTTATCGCCCAAACTTTTAACGTACCTGTTGCTAAGCAAGAACGCATGATCAGCGATGCGCTTAACAACAGCCAAACCCTGTTAGGCGGCGCGCTGGGTGGTTTGCTGGGCGTGCTTAGTGTAGTATTTTTACTGCCCGTTTACATCTTTTTACTGATGTATTATAAAACGCTCATCCTAAACTTTTTATACGAAGTTTTTGCCGAAGAGAACTCAAAAAAGGTGGGCGAAGTACTGAAAGAAACCAAGGGCGCCATACAAAGTTATATTGTAGGCTTGCTGATCGAGCTCATCATTGTAGCTGCCCTCAATTCGGCCGCGTTGCTGCTGCTGGGGGTAAAATACGCGCTGCTTATAGGTGTAATTGGCGCCATACTAAACCTTATACCCTACCTGGGCGGCATTATAGCTATAGCACTGCCTGTACTAATGGCCACAGTTACTAAAGATGGTTACACCACCCAACTGGGTGTACTAGGCGCTTACATTGCGATACAGTTTATTGACAACAACATATTGGTACCGCGCATTGTATCGTCAAAAGTGCAAATTAACGCTTTGATCAGTATTATTGTAGTGCTGTTGGGCAATATGCTTTGGGGAGTGTCGGGCATGTTTTTGTCTATCCCGTTTATAGCGGTCATCAAAATTGTTTTCGACCGTATTAACAGCCTGAAACCCTGGGGTAAATTATTGGGCGACACCATCCCCACCAAACACATGGGGCAGATATGGAGCAAGCCCAAAAAAGAAGCCGTTGGGATTAAGTAATCATAGGTCATTGATTATTGCCTTTTGTTATATAAAGTTTAAAAATTAGTTTTACCGTTAATGAACCTGGTAATTGTCTGTGTTAACTGCTTAATCCTTTTGTTTACCCTGCTGTCGCTGGTTAAAAATGCCTGGTGGCTTTTCAGGATCTTTGATTACCCGCGGCTGCAAAAGCTGGTGCTGGCGCTGGTTTGCCTGCCCCTAACCCTCGCTTTTTACCGTGGCGACACCATAGTGCTTTACGCCATGATTGGCCTTATGCTGGCCAACATTGTTTACCTAAGTACGCAAATTTACCCCTTTACGCCGCTTGCGGGTAAACAGGTACTTAAAGCCACCCGCGACATCCCCGGGCAATGTCTCAGCCTGATGATTGCAAACGTGTACCAGGATAACAAAAACTGGTCTGCCTGCCTTAAACAGGTGCAGCAGGTTAATGCCGATGTAGTACTGCTGCTGGAAACAGACCATCAGTGGGACCAGCGCATGAGCCCCCTTGCCGACACCTATCCTTACAGCGTAAGGGTGCCTTTGCCAAACACGTATGGCATGCTGCTGTACTCAAAGCTCGAACTGGTAGACACGCAGGTTAAATACCTGGTTGAGCCGGGCATACCATCTATACATACCGACGTGCTACTGCCCGACGGTACGCGCATCAAGATCTTCGCGCTGCACCCTACCCCGCCGGTGCCTACCGAAAACCCACGATCTACCGAACGTGATAAAGAGCTTTTACTAGTGGCCGATCTGGCCAAAGCAAGCACCCTGCCGGTTATTGTGCTGGGCGATATGAACGATGTGGCCTGGAGTTATACTACAGAGTTGTTTTTAAAAATGAGCGGACTGATTGACCCTCGCCGTGGCCGTGGTTTTTATAACACGTTTCATGCCCATTACCCTTTTATGCGTTTCCCGCTCGACCATGCATTTATTTCTACCCATTTTAAACTGGGCAGCATGAAACGCCTCAACAATTGCGGATCGGACCATTTCCCGATATACCTGAGCATACAGTACGAAGAGCAGGCCACCCAACAGCAAGACCCTATGCAACCCGACGCCGACGATATAGAGGTAGCGGCAGAGAAGAAAGAAGCGGTTTAGTTGGTTATTCAGGCATTTTTTCAACAAACTTTGGTGCACCCATTGCGTCGGGCCAATCCATAACGTTTAGTAAAAACTCATGTTCTTTGTAATATAGTTCAACCTCCGTTTCGGTGGTATCATCTACATTTTCGGGGTCGCCCGCTTGGGTTTTATCGAAGGCAATTTTTAGATAACTAATTTTAACTGATTTACGCTGGGGACCATAGGCTGCATCAATATATTTCAAGGAATCTACTACCTCCGCTACTTCAGACTGCGTCCATCGTACGGGATGGAGATAGACCATATACGTTAGCGTTTTTTTACCAGAAAGCGTTCTGGTAAAAAATTGATCAAAGCTTTCATCCGGTTTCATAGTGCCGGGAATAAACAGAACATACGCAGGGACCTCTTTACGCTCTGACCAGTAAATTAGTATGCCATCTGTTAAGTCAACTTTTCGGCCTTGCGCATTAGCGAATTGGATGAACAACGAGGCAGATATCATGGGGAGTTAGGCTGTTTGTGGTTGACAGTGATACCGCTATTTTATAAAATAACCTACCCTTGTTGATGGTAACACCAACAAGGGTAGGTATAGGGTGTAGGGTGTAGGGTGTAGGGTAAAAACGCCTGACAAATGTCCGGCGTACTATCTAACCATCATTACTTGTCCTACGGGAGCATTAATCGATTTTAGCGTTCTTTTTTTTCAAAAAACTCTCATAACTGGAAGTTTTAAGAACAATAGAATCCGCTTTTGGGTTAAACGTTTCGATAGAGCTTTCATCTACTATTGCATCATCGGCAGAGGCTAAAGGAATACCATCAACTGTTATAGGCAAAGAGCGTTTTGAAGGACTTAACCTTTTGTTGTTATAGAAATCCTTAAGTGAGGTAAGTTTAACATTTGCTTTAGGAGTAACCACCAATACAACAAGCCTTTCTGAGTTTCCAAAACGCTTTTTTACGTCATCATTCTTCATTATATCAAGTGAAGCAATATTTGAAGAGTTCATAACCAGATTACGCGTGACAATCTCCTTACCAAACGAATTGCTCTTTATAATATAAATAGTTGAAATTTTCTCTTTTTTTTCCTGTGCAAGTAGTGAACAGAAAAAGGATATGAATACCAAGATTAAAGTTAATTTTTTCATATAATTATTATTGTTTTTGACTAGTAATTGTTCGAACGCCTAATAAATATTAGGCGTTTTTAACTATTTGTCTGTCTTTTTTTGAAGCAATGCCTGCTTAAGTATTACTTTAATTTCGTCCCTCAACTTTTTGCTGTTATAATAGTCGAGACATTGCATAAAGATTGCCTTTTTGCCCTCATAATCTGCGATTATTGACGGCTTTATACTGTTTACTTTTATTACTGCAAGTGAATCAAGTTTCCGTCCAACAAGTCCCGCTCCTAATGGATATTTAGCCACATCATTATATACAGATAGGCTTATATCTTTTGAAAACACAGGATCGTTATCGAAGGCTCTGATTATACATTTATAAAGCACGTAGTCTCTGTAAATGTTTTGAGCAGCAACTTCCGTCCTAACTGCTTTGATAGAACCGCAACCCGACATTAAAAAAAATGCCACTGTAAGTGTCACTCCAATAAGTTTCGTCATAATATTTCTAATTAGTATGCCACAAAGCAATATAGGATACACCACCTGGTGCATTTAAATAGTCATGTCCATCAGCAGCGTTTCCGGATTTATATAATGTAACATGTCCTGAAGCGCCAAACTGTTGATAACTGGCTGCCTGCATTAGATAGATACCTTTACCACTCATTGCTGATTTTCCGACCAATGCGGAAGGATTGGTAATTTTCTCAGTAGGTTCCCCAAACACCTTTTTCAAGTAGGCGTACATATCAGAAACGCGAAAAATATAGTTTTTGTTATCAGCACCTTTCATTGTCTTGCCATTGGACAGTACGGGGATTTCTGCTCCTGAATAATTGAGGGCTCGCGATAGTCTTAACGCACATGAATTATTATAGTCATATGGATTCGCGACTCTTGCGGCTTTGACTGCGCCACCAATTAAATTATAAACACCGGCTGCGTCCATCGTAGGTGAAGGATAATGTGCTATCAAGTCAGCGTAGCTCGGAAGGGATTGCTGCGCCACGTATTCATACCAAAACCCGTACGTCCAATCACCAAGGTCCTCTGAAGATGGTTCTGCCGCTGGAGTTGGTGGTGGCGCGCTATTACCGCCACCACTTCCGCCCACCGGCGGTGGATCTGGAAATGGCCCGCCATAGCCGCCACCGCCGGTATTCCCGCCACCGCTACCACCTGAACTACCAGATCCGCCAGGGATAACTATTGTTGATAGTTCGGAAGTTTGGCCCATGCTGCCTGTGGCATCGCCTTCGTTCAGCGTTTTTAGTTTGGTAGCATCATAAAGTACCTTTTGTTCTCTAAAAAAAGGTTCACCTTCACCACTTACTTCAACATTACTTAAATAGACATTTTTACCACCTATAGATTTTGATAACGCTATATAGTTGGCAATTCTGTGACCAGATTGATATTGCGCACCTTCAACCCAATGGTAGTTCAAGTCGTATTGTACAATAGCGCCATTAAAGCCCATAATGTCTTGGCTGTGTATTCCTTTTATCAAATCTACTAAATTTTTGTTGATGGAATAATTCAGGCCGACAAATTCTACAATTCTTCCCTTAACGACTTTTTTATCAGCGGCATCAAAAATGTAAAGCCTTCTGATACTTACATTTATGTTATCAATAGAGTTTTCAACCGTCGGTACGGCAATTACGGTTGCGCCTATTTCATTAACCAAAGTGAAAGACTTATTCCACAAGGATATTAATGTAAAAAAACCCGCTGTCTTTTTATTTTCCGCCGCGTTATTGGCAAGCGTCTTGGCGTTTAAAATTTTAGCCGACTCAAGGAGGTTTGGCGAGACATTAGGTTGATTAATACTGAAATTGTTAATCTCTCGCCGGCAGGCGAAAGATTAAAAAGCATAGCCCAAAGGCTACCGTAATAAGGCTTAGTGTTCTTTTTTTCATTTATAATGTGATAAGTTTGGTTTAGCAGCATGGATCAATCATTAGAGATAAATTGTCCCATGCCGGTTATCATCTCGCGCCCTTGTTGGTGTTATCACCAACAAGTCTCATTGGGCATAATGTGTTAATATTCCGAAATCGTCTTTCGCGCCCTTGTTGGTGTTATCACCAACAAGTCTCATTGGGCATAATGTGTTAATATTCCGAAATCGTCTACACCAGTTTCGTAAAATTTCGCCGATGAATACTTATAATCTTCGGGATGTATAGCCAACTGCCATTTCTCGTGCACCGGATTTTTATGTATATAATTAAGCTTTTGCTCAAATACAGGTTGGCTCCAAAGGTCAATGCTTAATGAATTGCGTTCCCAAATTTGATAAGATCTGTCTTTGGCATCAACCTTATAGCTGTTTAACTGTTCCGGATCAATTTTAGCCAATTCAAATTTTAATTGCTGACCTGTATATTTCATAAAGCGCTGTTGTATTTTTTCCTTTATGAAACCATCTTGTATCTGCCATATTATGTGAATATGATTAGGCATTATAACAAAACCATAAACCACAACACTTTTTTCAGTTGTTAAAAATAACAAACTGTTGATGATTATATCTTTGAAAGCGTCGGAATTTAATAAATGCTTCCATTCTAAAATTGTTGCTGTAAAAAATTGCGGATGGTAATCAAAGTTGATTTCTGACATACCGCTAATTTACAAAATGTCGGTATTTGTTGGAGATAACACCAACAAGTGCGGGAAACTGCGTATGGTAATCAAAGCCGATATTTGACATATAGCTAACTTACAAAATATCGGTACTTGTTGGTGATAACACCAACAAGGGCGGAGGGAGCAAAACATTGAGCATATGTATACATAAGCTTGCTGCGTGAAACCAAAATGGATCATAACCAAATAGCTGATATAATATAGTATAAATAACTGATTAACCGGCGCATATTGGCCGTGATAAAACTCTGTTAAAATCCGTAGCAGGTTTGGTATGGTTAAACCACTCGTGGTATAGTCGTTCATCACAACCCATTGGTCGTCCCAAAAATTTTGAAACTGATTCTGAAAGGTCGGAAAGTAGGCAAGCAAACAAACAATCAACAAAGTAAAATAAACGTGGCGTTTGTTTTTTATAAATCGCTCCAAAATAAATGCATTCACTTTGTTAACAGGATTAGGTTATCGGCACTACAATAATATCATTTTTTGACCTTATTAGCAAGACGGGGATCGGCTCCCCCCATTCGCAAGGGTCCCACTCGTGGGACATCAGACGATAAGTATATGCAGAAGTCGCCTATCTATAACTTTCCACCAACGCTGTGGCTTATAACGAACAATCAATGACCCATCGATTAATAACCAACCCACCACCCACACTGGCACGGGGTTTGTAACTTCAGCATTGAAAACAAATCTATCTATAAATAAACAGGTTATGAAAAAATTAGGATTAATGGTTGTAGGCGCTTTCTTTACGTTGGCTACAACCAGTGCAGTAGCACAAACCGTAACACCAACTAAAGCAAAAACAACCAACCTTACGCCACGCCGCAACGGTAACGTAACCATTGATGGCCAAACGGTGAAACAAAAACCGGGTGTAGCCCAACAACGTACGGGCACCGCAGCTAAGGCCGGCCAGCAGTATAGCACCAGCCCACGCGACGGTGTAAATACCTACGACGAGCAAACCAACAACGATCACCAGGGCGCAACAGCCGAAAACGGAGAAGAAACGGTAACTGTAGTGCAAAAAGACGCGGCCAAAGTTACACCGGCTAAAACTACTACCAGCACTAAAAAAACAGCTATTAAAACCTCTTCGAGCACTAAGGTTAGGCCGTAATTTTAAACAAATAATCCCATTTGGGGAGTGTCGCCTAAAGCTTAGGTGGCACTCCCCTTTTGTTTTTTAGCAAATTTATATTTGCAGATATTTTTGTTTTTAACATGCATTTTGGACCGTATCCAGCCTGATTTTAGTAGGCTTGTTATGCTAAACTACCGGTTTTATACCGTTAAATAACCTCTAGCTTAGTCGTTTTCAGAGGCAATAGGTCCGAAGGGGCCACCTAATTTACAACACGGTATTATTCAACACATTAAATAGCTACCCAAGCTAAAAACCCTGACTTATAATGCGATCCGATTTTGGCGATTTGCACGCATAAAAGCGGCCATTTCGCAATAAATTGTAAATCAATACATTAAATACCTTTCTAGCCTAATTTTCCTGACTAATAAGGCGATTCAAAGTGATTCACTATATTTTGTAATTATCTTATTTTGACTTGTCCTGAAATAGGTTTACACATTAAAGTGTAAACGATGAACAAAATTAAAGAAGAAAAGATCATTGAGGATCATTTAAGCGAAGGCATAAGTTTTCGTAGTTTATCATTGAAGTACGGTATATCTTATAGCCGTGCCTACCGAATAGTGAAATCTCATAAATCAATATTCAAAGAAAAGGCAGTTCAGGAATCACTACCTGA